>JAZQWZ010000138.1:0-27562 GCA_045632625.1 Candidatus Scatosoma sp.
GTATCCCCAACGGACAAACGTTTAACATTTCCGTTGAAGAAGCGTAAACGTTGAAAAAACGGCTTGGACAAAACTCCAAGCCGTTTTTTCTATAAAGAAAACCCACCCAACGTTCGGGTGGGTGATGACTACTGTCAAATATTAATCTTTTAACCCTAACAAATAATCTGCGGAAACGTCAAAAATTTTGCAAAGCAAAATCACGTATTCGGTGTTTGGTAACGCTTTGTTGTTTTCCCAAAGGGAAATGGTATCCTGTGAAACCATCAGTAAATCACCTAATTTTGCTTGTGATAAATCATATTCTGCGCGTAATTCCTTAATTCGTTCCCCGATAACGTTATTTTGCATAACATTCCCCCAAAACTTATTTTATAATTATTTTACGAGAAATATTCGTATAATACTTGACATACGAGAAATTCTCGTATATAATATTAAAAACGAGTAATTCTCGTAGATGAAGAAGGTGGAAAATAAGTAAAAACAAATTAGACGCAATCAACTTTTGCCGTCTTTTGAATGAATTTAGTGAAGAAGCGGCAAAAGAAACCTTGAATGTGTGTGAACGCGGGGTGTTGTAGTGAATTGACCATAGAGAAATATCTTTATGATGAATATGAAACAAAAGATGAGTATGCGAAAAAATTAAAAGCGAATAAATAAGTAAAGGAGTTTTTTATGGAAAAACAAAATGAAAAAATGGCGAAAGCGGAAGATTTGTTTGAGAAGTTGGCGAAAGTAATTACGGAAGAGTTTGTTGCTACATACGAACGCAAAGACCTTGCGTTGCTGATGCGTATTCCTAACGGGCAAACGTTCAAAATTACAGTGGAAGAAGTGTAATGCGGGAAAGGGCTTGAAATTTTTAAGCCCTTTTTTATCAACTACTTGACAAAACTTTTTCTATATTATATAATAACAGTATAGAAAACTTTGTAAGGGGGTATTTATGAAACTTTTTCAAAAACTTTTTAAGCGCAATAAAAAGCAAGAAGAAAAGCAACAAGAATGTTGGTATAACAATGCACACGAGCAAAAACGCCCGCGTTGGTTGCCTCCTGATGCCGAAGGCGGTGCATTAAGCAGCCCTAATTCTGTATATTATACGGAAAGTCAAAGGGCGGAAAACGCACAATAACAACAAAAAACGGCTCGCCTCGCATGGGCGAGCTATATTTTTTTTGGCAAACAAGCGTAAATTGTGTAAATTTGATGAAAAATCCGCTAAAAACATTGTCAAACGCGCGCGTATATGATAAAATAGAAGTATGGAGAGTAAAACTATGAAACAAAAAGTCAAATTGATTATCATTTTGGTGGTGGAATTTATTGCGATTGCCGCCATTTTGCTTATGATTTTCTTTGCAGGCAAAAAATCCTATACCGTTACGTTTGATTTAAACGGCGGTACGCTGCTCAGCGGAGATTTGGAACAGCGCGTTACGCAAGGGCAAAGCGCAACGCCGCCTACCACAGCCAAGGACGGCTGCTATTTCTTGAAATGGAGTACGTCGTACAACCGTGTTACGCGCGATTTGACAATCGTAGCTATTTGGGAATATGAAACGAGCTATGGTATCGAATACAGCTTTATGGAAGAAAACGGGGACAGTAATTTTTGTACGATTAGCGGTTCTTTTAAGGATTTAACAGGCGATATTTATATCGGTGCCTACCATGACGAAAAGAAAGTGCTTGGTATCGAGGACGGTGCGTTTGAAAACCGCAGTGCTATTACCAGTATTTATTTGCTTGACGGTATTTTATCTATCGGCGACAATGCGTTTGCGGGCTGTACTTCGTTGGAAAAAATCGAGCTTCCGTCTACGCTTGTTAAGCTCGGTGCGAATGCGTTTGCAGGCTGTACGAATTTGAAAGAAATTTCGTTGGAAGGCGATTTGCAATTTATCGGCACAAATGCGTTTGCCGGTTGCGAAAGCTTGGAAAAGATTACTTTTGGCGAAGACTTAAAGCAGGTGGGAGATTATGCGTTCAATGGTTGTAAAGCCTTGAAGAGTGTGGAATTTTTCGATGAACTTGAAAGCGTTGGCGTGTCTGCGTTTGGCGGTTGCGAAGCGTTGGAAAGCGTAGTGTTTGGCGAAGGCTTGCACGCGATCAACGCAGGCGCGTTTGCAGGGTGTAAAGCGCTTACGGAAATCGTATTGCCTTTGGAGCTTACGGTGGTTGGCAGCGGTGCGTTTGATGCGCCTGCCTTAAAAGTATATGCTTGTGTAGCGGAAACAGATAAACCGCTTGGTTGGGCGGCGGATGCGTTTGCGGACGGTACTGTTTTTGAATGGGGATATCAACCGCCCGAAGAAGAAACGGACGGTGAAAATACGGACGAAAACGGAGAAGACGAAGAAAAATAAAGGGGGGCAACGCTTATGAATATGATACTAATGGTAGGTATCGTGCTCTTCATTTACTTTTTTTCGTTGGCACTTATCTGTCTATATCGCGACCAACTGAATATAAAGGCGTTTAACTGTATTTTCGTGATTACCGACGTCATCTTTTTCTTTTGCTGGAATTTGTCCTACTTTCAAAAAGGTTGGCTTGAAAAGGGATTTATGACGCTCGATAATATCAGCCCCATGATTTTTACGATGGTTGGACTGTTGTATTTTATGAGCGACGGCGTAAAGGAATACTGTTTGTCGGCGATTGCCTTTTTAAGCGCCGGTATGTTTTGCGCGATGATGATCAGTCCTGAACAAGCGTATTTGGTAAGCTTTACCCAAGAAGCGACGTTTATGTACACGAGTGAAGCCTTTTGCCATATGCACGCTTCGCTGTTCGGGTTGTATCTGGTAGTAACACGGCAAATCAAAGTAGATTTCGAACATTTGATAAAAGCGGTTATTTTTATGTATTCCATAATCAGCTTTGGGGTATTCTTAAATTACGTATTCCACAAAAGCTTTTTCGGTATGGATCCATACGGCAATTACGGTATTTACTTTATCGATATTTTCGGCAGTTTCGGCGCAACGCTTGCTGCGTACTATTTAGGCGTTTTGGTGGTGTTGATACTCGGTTGGCAAGTAGGGCGGATGTTCGTGAAATTGACGTCGCATAAGCATCAGGAAATCAAGGCAGGGGAGCTGTTAAACCCCAACGAAGATAAAGACGATTTGTCTATGGACAATGAAGAAATGTTTGCAGGGAAAACGCCGGAAATTGTGGCGATGGATACGGAAATTGCTCCGTCTAAGGATTTGCAAGCGTAAAGGAGAAAGTATGTTAAACGAAACCATGTATGCGCTTGGCAGTAAGCGTTCCACCATTCGTGAAATTTTTGAATATGCCAAAACGCGCTCGGCGGAAATCGGTAGGGAAAACGTGTTTGATTTTTCTATCGGCAATCCATCCGTGCCCGCGCCTGCTATTGTCAATCAAACGATTACGCAGTTGGTAAACGAAATGCCGTCGGTGGAATTACACGGCTATACCTCCGCGCAGGGCGATAAGAGTGTGCGTGATACCATTGCGGAAAATTATACCCGCCGTTTCGGCGTATCGATTAGCGGTGACGATTTGTATATGACCTGCGGCGCGGCAGCAAGCTTGACCATTACCTTAAAAGCGCTGACCTGCGAAAAGGACGAATTTATCGTGTTTGCGCCCTTCTTCCCTGAATATAAAGTATTTATCGAAAACGCAGGCGCAAAAATCGTTGTTTTGCCATCGAATAGCCAAACCATGCTTCCCGATTTTGATGCGCTTAAAAAGGCTATCAATCCCCACACCAAGGGCGTTTTAATCAATTCGCCCAACAATCCCTCGGGGGTAGTGTACGGGAAGCAAACGATGCAAACGCTAGCGGATATTTTAAGGGAAAAATCGGCGGAGCAGGGCGCACCTATCTATTTAATTTCCGACGAACCTTACCGTGAGCTTATCTATGATAAACAAGTGCAGGTGCCTTGTCCCATGCAGTTTTACGACGATACCGTGGTGTGCTATTCCTATTCCAAATCGCTTTCTCTTCCCGGGGAACGCGTGGGATATATTGCAGTCAACCCCAAAGCGAGCGATAGCAAGCGTTTATATGCGGCTGTATGCGGCGCGGGGCGTGCGCTCGGGTTTGTATGCGCGCCGGCGCTTTTTCAACGCGTAGCGGCGAAATGCGACGGTTTAACGGCGGATTTGCAGGTATACAAAACCAACCGCGATTTACTCTATAATGCTTTAACGGAATACGGTTTTACTTGCGTGCATCCTGACGGTGCGTTCTACTTGTTTATGAAGGCGGCGGAAGAGGATGCAAAGGCGTTTTGCGAGCGTGCGAAAAAGTATGAATTGTTGCTGGTAAACGGCGAAGATTTCGGCTGCAAGGGCTGGGTACGCATTGCCTATTGTGTACAAACGGAGCAAATTGAACGCGCATTGCCGCTGTTTAAAAAGCTTGTCCAAGAGTATGGGTTGTGCAAGTAAAAAATATTTTTTGAAAAAATAAAAAAAATTACAAAAATCTTTCAAAAAAGATTGACAAGCCCCTTAAAGTGTGGTAAACTTATTTTACGCACCGCTAAGGGGTGTAATTTTTTTGTATGGAGTTTTGATTATGGCAACCAAAACGGCAAGAGCCAAAATTACGTTTGAATGCACGGAATGCAAGCACAGAAACTATGACAGTATTAAGAACAAGAAGAATGATCCCGACAGACTTGTTATGAGCAAATACTGCCCGTTCTGCAAAAAGCACACGGAACACAAAGAATCTAAATAATCCAAAAAGACGCGCAAGTGTATTTCCTTATTATATACACGTGTGCGCGCATTGAGGTACACAATGGCAAACGCAGCAAAAACAAAGAATAAAAAACCCAGCTTGTTTCGTAGAATAGGCGCAAAGTTTAAGGAAACGTTCTCCGAACTTAAAAGAGTATCGTGGCCTAAATTTACGACGGTTTTGAAAACGACGGGCATCGTGCTCGTAATCGTTTGCGCATTCCTTGCAGTTGTTACGGGCATTGATGCATTGCTCGGTTGGCTGCTTGGTTTGATCTCGTAATCGGAGGAGTAAATATGCCGATGAACGAACAACCCAAGTGGTACATTCTTCATACCTATTCGGGCTATGAAGCAATGGTAAAAGACAGCTTGGAAAAATTGATTGAAAACAATAATTTGGGTGATTACATCGTGGATTTGAAAATCCCGATGGAACAAGTCATCGAAGAAAAGAACGGCAAGAAAAAGGTTGTCGAAAGAAAACTTTTGCCTTGCTATGTATTTATCAAGATGATTTATACCAACCAAATTTGGTATTACGTTACGAGTACTCGTGGCGTAACGGGTTTCTGTGGCCCTCAAGGCCGTCCTATTCCCATGAAGGAAGAAGAAATCCGCAAAATGCGCTTGGAAGAACCCGTACACACGGAAGAATTCTCCGTGGGCGATACGGTAGAAGTAGAAGACGGTCCTTTGAAAGGTTTCCTTGGTTCTATCAAGGAAATTGATAACGTTGCGCAAAAGGCGAGAATTATCACCACGATGTTCGGCAGAAGCACGGAAGTGGACGTAGAATATTCGCAAATTCGCAAAGTGGATGCGGTTTTACCCGAAACGAGCGCAGACGAGGAATAAGTCCTCCCATTCGTCGCGTGGAAAAGCGGCGCTAAACAAGGTAATAAGTGGGAGAAGCGTCAAATCTTTCAAGGCGCTTTGTTAAAACCACAATAGGAGAAAATATTTATGGCTAAGAAAATTACAGCAGTCGTAAAATTGCAACTTCCTGCAGGTAAAGCTACCCCGGCCCCTCCCGTAGGTTCTACGCTTGGTCCGTTCGGTATCAACCTTCCCGGCTTTACCAAGGAATTCAACGCAAAAACGGCAGACAAACCCGGTCTCATTATCCCCGTAGTTGTAACGATTTATCAAGATCGTTCCTTTACGTTCGTATTGAAGACGCCCCCCGCTCCCGTTCTTATCAAGAAAGCACTTGGTCTTGAAACGGCAAGCGCAAAGCCCAACAGCGTAAAAGTTGGTAAGCTTACGAAAGCGCAAGTAGAAGAAATCGCAAAGACGAAAATGCCCGATCTCAACTGCACGTCGCTTGAAAGCGCAATGAGCATGGTTGCAGGTACCGCTCGTAGTATGGGCGTAACCGTCGAAGACTAATAAGGAGGCGGTAGAAAATGAAACACGGTAAAAAATATCAAGACAGCTTGAAGTCGTTTGATTCGACCAAGCAATATGAAGTAAACGAAGCAGTTTCCGTATTGTTGGAAACGGCAAAAGCAAACTTTGACGAAACGATTGAAATGCACGTACGTTTGGGTGTTGACCCTCGTCAAGCAGATCAACAAGTTCGTGGCGTACTCGTTCTTCCCAACGGTACTGGTAAAACCAAGAGAGTTTTGGTTATCGCAAAAGGTGCAAAGGCTGACCAAGCGGGAGCAGCTGGTGCTGACTACGTAGGCGCTGAAGAACTCATCGCAAAAATCCAAAACGACAACTGGTTTGATTTCGACGTTATGATCACGACGCCCGATATGATGGGTATGGTAGGTCGTATCGGTCGTGTACTCGGTCCCAAAGGCTTGATGCCTAACCCTAAGAGCGGTACGGTTACGATGGACGTTGAAAAAGCAATCAAGGAAGTGAAAGCTGGTAAAGTAGAATACAGACTTGATAAAACGGCTATCATTCACTGCCCCATCGGTAAGAAGAGCTTCGGCGCTGAAAAAATCACTGAAAACTTCACCGCACTTATGGATGCAATCGTTAAAGCAAAACCCGCAGCGGCGAAAGGTCAATACATCAAGAGCGTAGTTATCGCTTCCACGATGGGCCCCGGTGTAAAGGTTTCCACGAAAGCATAACAAAAATTAAAAAAATTGTCAAAGGCAGTTAAAAATAGTTGACTGCCTTTGACGAAAATGTTATAATAATACAGTAAATTGAGCCGTAGAAAACGAGCATCGAAGATTTAATGGGCAACCACTCGTCGAGGTTTAAGGAAAATATACGAAACGTATTGCGTCCTTATGCCTTGTGCGGCATAAGGTTTTTTTATCGACAGGCGGAAACGCTTAAAGGAGGTAATTATGTCGGCAAACATTCAAGCTAAACAACAAGTAGTAGAAGAAATCAAAGCGAAAATTCAAAACAGCAAGTCTATCGTTCTCGCAGACTATAACAAACTTACCGTTTTGGAAGTTACGGCTTTGAGAAACAAATTCAAAGAAGCTAACTGCGAATACAAAGTGTACAAAAACACGCTTGTAAGAAAAGCGCTTAACGATCTTGGTATCACCGATTTGGACAACGATTTGAACGGTACGACGGCTACCATTTTCTGCGCAGACGAAACGAGCGGCGCTGCAGTACTCGCAAGAGAAACCAAAGCTAACCCTGCACTCGTAGAAAAGATTGTTCCCAAGTGCGCATACCTTGAAAATAAATATTTTGACAAGGCTGGCGTTAAAGAACTTTCCGCGATTCCTTCCAAGGAAACGCTCATCGCGAAGATGCTCGGCTGCTTCCAATCCTCGCTTTCCAAATTCGTTGGTGTTTTGGACGCGATTGCAAAAGCAAAAGAAAACAACTAATCTATTATTAAAAATCATTATTAAAGAAAAATCGGAGGAATTAAATTACTATGGACGTACAAAAACTTATTGAAGAAGTAAAAGCTATGACCGTTCTTGAATTGAACGAACTTGTTAAAGCACTTGAAGCAGAATTCGGCGTAAGCGCAGCAGTAGCAGCAGCTCCCGCAGCAGCAGGCGCAGCAGAAGCAGCTCCCGCAGCAGAAGAAAAGACGGAATTCAACGTTGTATTGAAAGACATCGGTCCCAACAAGATCGCGATCATCAAAGTTGTTCGTGAAGCTACGGGCCTTGGTCTTGCTGACGCTAAGAAAGCAGTTGAAGCTATGGGCGTTATCAAAGAAAACGCAGCAAAAGCAGACGCTGAAGCTCTTGCAGCAGCTCTTAAAGACAACGGCGCTACCGTTGAACTTCAATAATCAGCGATTAAAAAAACCAAAAAGCGGACTGTGCGAGCAGTCCGTTTTTTTTATGCTAATTTTAAGGTCAGTTATCAAAAATAGACAATCGAATTATTCGTCAAGTCCAACTAAATAATCAATGGAAACATCAAAAAACACGGCGAGTGCAATCAAATTTGATAATTTGGGTTCGCGTAATCCGTTTTCCCACAAGCTAATAATTCCCTTGCTTAAATTTAGCGCCTTTGCTAATTCTACTTGACCGATATTGTTTTCCATACGCAGTTCTTTTAATTTTTCACAAAATAAATTCTTCATAGTAAAATTATCTCACATTAGTAAGAAAAATGCTTGACTTCTTACTACTGTAAGAGTATAATGGAGCTATAATATTATTCTTGGGAGAAGTGTATGTATTGTAGGAATTGTGGGAAAACAGTTGAGAGTGGGCAAGCAGTTTGTTTGTCTTGTGGCTATGCTTTATCAAAAAATCCAGTTAAACAACAAAATGGGAATAAAATATCCAAAACAATCGTGTTATTAATAATGATTTTAATAGTGGTTATCGGGGTGGGTATTTTGATATATAGGGCATTAAATCCAGTTCCAATAATTGATTTTCAGCAAATATATAATGTATATTGTAATCCTATGTGGGCAAAAGTTGGAAGTGACGGAAGCTATCTATCTATTGACACGAACCCTACCGATGGAGTGAATAGATATTACTCAAATGCATGGTATGCAATAGAAGATGTTAATGAAGCATTAGGATTACCAGTTGCGCTTAGTGATGAGATGGAACATACTTATTATGATGAAGGAACACAAGTCAGAACCTATGATGAGCTGGGAATAAGGATTACTTGGCGGTATCATCCTGATACTGGCTTGGAAGTTACTTATTCAAAATTATAATCATACTATTAAGGCGTTTTCTTGTTGGAGAACGCTTTAATTATTGTCATATTATAAACAAAATATGTGTTCAATTTAGTAAAGAATTATTAGTATTAATATATAAAAATCGTTGATTTGTGCAATAAATGTGTAAATCGTATAAAAATTAGGAAAAATATCTTAAAAGCACTTGACGGAAAGCAAAATTATGGGTAAAATAATAGGGTAGATAAAAATCTTTGGAGAAAAGAAAACCATGAAGAAAATGAAAAGAATTTTAAGCAACGCTTTGGCGGTAATCGCTCTTACGGCTTGCGTAGGTACGTTCGGTGCGTGCGAAACCAACCAACCCAAGGTTTGCTTGACGGTTGCATTCAACGGCGAAACGTATCAATTAGAATATACTATGTATAGAAAGGTAACGCCTGCTACGGTAGAACATTTCCTTGCTCTTGTGGAAAACGATTATTTCGACGGCCTTTGCGTACACGATTATAAAGCAGGCAGTGCAATGTATACGGGCGCGTATACGTATAACGAAAGCGCAGAAGAGCTTGTTTATAAAAACTATTTTGAAACGGTTGCGTCCTATATTCCTCAAACCGTTTGGTTGGATAAAGACGGTAATAACCCCACGTATACCTTATACGGCGAAAGCAAAGCAAATGATTTCGAAGTGAAAAAGGGTGCATTGCAAGAACAATTCGGCGCACTTGTTATGACGTATGAACAAATGGAAGAAGCAACGGACGTATACGTAAAACGTAACGATGGCGACGGTGTTTCCCGCCGTGATTATCAAGAAAACAGCGCAACGTCTAAATTCTATATCTCGCTTAGCACGACAGTAAAGAATAACGACAATTATTGCGTATTTGCGACCCTTGACGAAGACAGCGTGGATGAGTTAAAAGCGTTGCAGGCTGCTATTGATAAGTTTGCCGATGAAGGCGCTTTCACGACTGAAAAATACGGTATGATAGTAGACACTATCGTTGGGGATAGCGAAAAAGCGTACGACGTACCTAAAATGCCTATCGTGATTGAAAGTGCGGAAGTAATTAAATTTTAACGAAAGAAAACTCTCGGAAAAGTCCCGAGAGTTTTTTTGTGCAAGAAATAAAAAATATCTGGATATTTTTTCAAAAAAAACAAACTTTTTTTACAATAAGTATGGATTTATTTGTGTAAATATGTTATAATAGATAAAATAGCGTAATGTGGGCTATTGCGGTATTTTTGCAAAGCACCTAAGGAGGAAATTATGCAACCGATTTACAAGAGAATTTTGTTGAAACTGTCGGGCGAAGCGCTTGCAGGCGATAATAAGTTCGGTTTAAACCACGAAGTCATTGCGCCTGTTGTCGATCAAATCGTACAATTACACCAAATGGGGGTACAGGTAGGTTTGGTTATCGGCGGCGGTAACTTTTGGCGTGGCAGACAGGGTACGAAAATGGATAGAACTACGGCGGATCAAATGGGGATGCTCGCTACGGTGATGAACTCGCTTGCCATGATGGATGCTATTGAGCAACGCGGTGTTCCCGTGCGCGTACAAACGGCGCTGAACATGGTTTCCTTGGCTGAACCGTTTATTTTGAGAAAGGCGCTTCGGCATTTCGAGCTGGGCAGAATTGTTATTTTTGCCTGCGGTACGGGCAACCCGTACTGTTCAACAGATACGGCGGCTGCGCTTCGTGCGTGCGAAATTTCCGCGGATATTTTGCTTATGGCAAAGAACGTGGATGGTATTTACGATTCCGACCCCAAAACTAATCCCATGGCAAAAAAATACGAAAGCTTGCGCTATGCGGATATTATCAATCAAAATTTGAAGGTAATCGATTTTACGGCGGCTACGATGTGTATGGAAAACAACGTGCCTACGCTCGCCTTTGGATTGGGGGAAGAAAACTCCATCGTTCGCGCGGTTTGCGGCGAATCGCTTGGTACGATTATCAAGGTATAAAACGAGCGTGATAACGCTTGCGAAATAAACGAAAGAAATATAAAAATAAAGAAGGAGAAATGATTATGATCGAAAATGAAAGAATTGAAGAAATGATGTTTGAGTTGGAAGAAAAATCCGAAAACACCATCAACGCTTTGGAAAATGAATATAATGGTTTACGTACGGGTAGAGCAAACCCTAAAATTTTGGATAAAATTGAAGTGGAAGCTTACGGCGGTATGAGCAGATTGATCGAGCTGGGTAACGTTTCGGCGTTGGACGCGCGTTGCTTGCAAATCAATCTTTGGGATAAATCGCTGTTGAAAGCGGTAGAAAAAGCTATTTTACAATCGAATATCGGTCTTACGCCCACCAACGACGGTAACGTAATTCGTTTGGTATTCCCCGTTATGACGGAAGAACGAAGAAAAGAACTTGTAAAACAAGCGAAGAAAATGGGTGAAGATGCAAAAGTAGCTATCCGTAACCACCGCCGTGAAGCAATGGATATTATCAAGAAAATGAAAACGGCGAAGGAAATTTCCGAAGACGAAGCATCGGGTTGTGAAGCAGACGTAGAAAAGGCAGTTTCCAGTGCTATGTCTTCGCTTGAAAGCGTAATTTCTGCAAAAGAAAAGGAATTGATGTCTGTTTAAGCCATGGCAAAGCATACAATAAAAACGCAAAAGCCTATTCCTAAGCATATCGCGTTGATTATGGACGGCAACGGGCGTTGGGCGAAAAAACGTATGATGCCCCGTTCTTTTGGCCATAAAGCGGGTATGGAGCGCATGGTCGGGCTGATAGAATACGCTTTTCATAGAGGCGTGGATTATATGACTGTGTATGCGTTATCCACGGAAAATTTAAAGCGTCCGCAAGAGGAACTTAACGGCTTATACGATTTAATTCGCAATTATTTTACTGGGTATATGGAGCGTATTTGTTCTAAAGGTATTCGTTTGCGGATTATCGGCAATATCGCGTTGTTGCCCGAAGACGTACAAGAAATTTTACGCAAGGAAGAAGAAAAAACGGCGCATTTTACCGGCAAGGGCTTGCAAATGGCGCTTTGCTATGGCGCGCGCGACGAAATGGTGCGTGCGGTGAATATTGCTGTGCGTGAAAATAAGAAAGTTGATGAGCAAGCGTTTGCGAAATTACTGTATACGGCGGACGTACCCGATCCCGATTTGATGATTAGAACGGGCGGTGAAGTACGGCTTTCCAACTTTTTATTGTATCAATCGGCGTATACGGAACTGTATTTTTCCAAAACAATGTTCCCCGCGTTTAGCAATCGGCAGTTGGAAAAAGCAATCAAATGGTTTGGTTCGCGTGTGCGCAGATTTGGCAAAACCAACGAACAGTTACAAGAAGAAATCGTTTCTATAAACGACGATAAGGAGTAAAGTATGAAAGTGCGAACGATATCCGGGGCGGTGTATATCGCTATTTTAATCGGATTTTTCGCTTTAAAAGTATTTGTGCACGACTTTTTCTTCGACGTGCTTATTTATGCGTTTGCGCTCTTAGGTACGTTTGAAATGTTGCGAGCAATGCAGGATAAAATGACGAAAGCCGAGCGTTTGATTGTATACGCTTTTGCGATTGTTTGCATACCTGCCTGTGCATTAAGCGAATATTATTTCCGTTACGGCTTACACGTAACGAGTATTTGCTTTGTGGCAATGAGCGTGCTTTTATTGTGCCTTTTGGTGATAAAACACGAAGAAACTACTCCTGAAAATTTGGGTGTGGCGTTATTTACCGCTACCTATCCTACGTTGCTTTTGGTTGTCCTTGTGCTTCTCAATCACGTTTCGGACGAAGTTGCGCTTATATCGGGCAGTTTTCCCTTGGCAATGCACTTGGCGGCGTTTAATTCCGATTTATTAGTGCTTTTTGTGTTCATTATTTCGCCTATGGCGGACGTGGTGGCATATTTATTCGGGCGCTTTTTCCGTAAAAAATTCCCTGTGAAGATGGCGCCTGCCATCAGCCCGAATAAAACGGTTATCGGCGGTATCGGCGGTTTAATCGGCGGTGTTTTGGGGGCAATCGCTTTGTACTTTGCTTACAACGGTATTTTGCAAACGGGTTTTGTGGATATGGGTATTTGGCTGCCTGTATACGCGGCAATCGGTTTGGTGGGCGCAGCTGCAACGGAGTTTGGCGATTTGGTGGAAAGCTGTATCAAGCGCAAGCTTGGTATTAAGGATATGGGCAAGATTATGCCTGGTCACGGCGGCGTGCTCGATCGTATCGACGGCACGATGTTTGCTGCCTTGGCGGTATATTTGTCCTACGCGCTCATTCGTTTGGTGGTGTAAAATGAAAAAAATTGCCCTTATCGGTTGTACCGGTTCCATAGGCAGACAAGTGTGCGAAGTAGTGCGCGCGCAACCCGAGCAATTTGAAATTGTAAGTATGGTAGCGCACGGCTCTGCGCAAACTTTTTTAGAACAGGTGCGTGAATTTCAACCAAAGTACGCGGCGCTCGTCGATGAACGGGCGGCGTTGTCTATTGTAAACGATATTCCCGCCGGCGTACAATTTGCTTATGGCAAGCAAGCGGCGCTTGACGCTATCGAATACGGCGACGTAGCGTTTATCGCGGCAACCGGTTTTGCTGGTTTGGGATATAGTTTGCGCGCTGTGGAGCTGAAAAAGGATATTGCACTTGCCAACAAGGAAACGCTTGTTTGCGGCGGCGAACTGGTTATGCACAAAATCAAGGGGGCAGGTACGCGTTTAATGCCTGTCGACAGCGAACATTCGGCACTGTGGCAAGCGTTGAATTTCCGCGCGGACGCGCCTTTTAAACGCTTGATTATTACCGCGAGCGGCGGTCCTTTTTATGGATATAGCAAAGAACAGTTGCAAACGGTTACGCCCGCGTCGGCGCTCAAACATCCCACGTGGAATATGGGCGCGAAAATTACCATTGACTCGGCAACGCTACTCAATAAAGGGTTTGAAGTGATGGAAGCCAAATGGTTATACAACGCGCCTTTGGAAAAAATTTCCACGATTGTGCAACCGGAAAGCATTATTCACTCGATGGTGGAATTTGATGACGGTTGCGTGATGGCACAAATGAGTTATCCGACCATGAAATTGCCCATTCAGCTTGCGCTGACGTATCCTAAGCGTTTGCCTTGCGGATTGCCGTCTATGGATTTTGCTAAGCTTGGCGCAATTCGGTTTTTGCCCTTAGAGCGTAAGGCGTTCCCGTGCTACGATTTGGCGCTGTCGGCATTAGAAGCAGGCGCGAATTATCCCTGTGCTTTGAACGCCGCAGGCGAAGTGGCGGTGCGCGCGTTCCTGGACGGAAAATTGCCGTTTTTGGGGATTGCGGATGCGATGCAAGCGGCGTTGGAACAAACGAAAAAACAAGAAATTACCGATTATCAAGTACTCGTGGAAACGGACGAGCGCGCTCGCGCCTATGCAAAAGCGTACGTGGATAGCCGCGCGTAAAGATACAAAAGCAGGAAAATACAGTTTCGTAAGGGGTTTTAAATGGGTATTTTATCCTTATTGCAGGCAGGAGTATGGAGAAGTATCGGCGGCGTAGTGCTTGCCGTTGCCATTTTGCTTGTAATGATTACCGTCCATGAATTTGGGCATTATATCGTGGGGCGCATTTTAGGGTTCAAAATCAATGAATTTTCTATCGGGTTTGGCCCTGCGCTTTTCAAAAAACGCAGCAAGAAAAACGGACAGCTGTTTGCGTTGCGCGTTATTCCTTTGGGCGGATATTGCGCGTTTGACGGTGAAGACGAATTTGAGGAACCGCAAGAAAAAAACGAGCAGCCTTTCGACGAATTGCAAAAAGAAGGGGGCATGGACGAGGTTAATAACGAAGCCATGGACGAACCTGCGGAAAAGGCGGACGAATATCCTCAGCCGCAGGGCGCGCGTTTCAACGACCAAGCGCCTTGGAAACGTATTTTAGTATTGCTTGCCGGCGTTACCATGAACTATATTTTAGCGTTAGTGCTTTTGATTATTATGGTGGGTGCATACGGTAAGCCTATGTGTATCGTGATGCCGATCGGGTACAACCAAGAAATGAGCGTTCCGCACGAAACTTGGGAAACACCGATTTTATCGCAAAGAGACGTTTTGCTGGAAATAAACGGCAAGAAAATTTCCATGGTCACCGATTGCATGGACGCCTTAAAAGGGAAAAAAGCGGGCGATGAAGTGACGGTGACGGTGCTTCGCTATCAAGAAAATCAATGGAAAGAAAAAGACGTGACACTCGTTTTGCATGCAGACGCAAACTTTAAAAACATGGGCGACGTGCAAACGCTGACGACGGTCATGGGCTTGGAAATATATATGACCACTATGCAACGCGGATTTTGGCATACTATCGGCGGCGCGTTGGATTATTCCTTGGAAATGGGCACGGCCGTGCTTCGTTCCTTAGGAGAGTTGTTGACGGGTAAATTGGGCTTAGACGCTGTCGGCGGACCAGTCACGACGATTACGACTACGGCACAAGCGGCGTCGACTAGTCCTTTTTCTTTCTTGTATATAGCGGCGTTTATCGGCGTTAACTTGGCGGTATTCAATTTATTGCCCGTGCCTGCGCTGGACGGCTGTAAAATTATCTTTTGTTTAATTGAATGGATACGCAAAAAACCCGTCAATCGAAAAGTGGAAGCGATTATCAATATCGTGGGCTTGTTCTTCTTGCTTGGCTTTGCTATTCTCATCGACGTTTTACAATTTTTCTAAAAAAATTACACCTGTCAAGTAAAAATGCTTGACAGGTGCTTTTTTATGGTGTATAATAGACGGGCAAAGGGTGAGAAAAGGGGGCGTTGCGATGATTGACGATTTGAAATTTTTGCAACTTTGGGATTTGTATTCCCCGCTTTTAACGCCTACGCAACGGGAAATTACCGATTTGTATTTTAATTACGATTTATCGCTTGGGGAAATTGCCGAGCAAAAAAACGTATCCCGTCAAAGCGTTTCCGACTGTTTGCAAAAATGCAGAAAACAGCTGGAAAAATACGAAGAAAAATTAGGTTTTGCACGCACTATGCAGGAAATGCAGGCGCAAATTGATGCCTTGACGGCGCAAAAATAAGAAAAAGGGGTTCGCATGGCTTTATTCGGTGGATTATCGGAAAGATTAAATCATATATTTTCCAAGCTGACCAAGCGCGGTAAGCTGACGGAGCTGGAAATCCGCACGGCAATGCGCGAAGTGCGCGTGGCGCTGTTGGAAGCGGACGTTAACTTGCGCGTGGCAAAACAATTTATTGCGGAAGTTTCGGAAAAAGCAGTGGGGCAAGAAATTTTGTCTTCGCTCAATCCTGCGCAACAGGTAATCAAAATCGTCAACGACGAATTGATTGAGTTGATGGGCGCAAAAAATGCGAAATTAGAAGTTTCGCCCAAGCTCCCCACAGTGATTATGATGTGCGGTTTGCAGGGCGCGGGTAAAACGACGCTTTGCGGTAAGCTGGCGTTGCAACTGAAAAAACAAGGCAAAAATCCCTTGCTTGTAGCAGGCGATATTTACCGTCCCGCGGCAATTACGCAGCTGCAAGTGGTAGGGAAAAACGCGCAAACGGAAGTGTTTGAAAAGGGTACGCAGTCCCCTGTAAAAACGGCAAAACAAGCGATTGAGTATGCGAAATCGAAAGGCTACGATACGGTAGTACTCGATACGGCAGGGCGTTTGCAAATCGACGACACGCTCATGCAAGAGCTGGAAAATATCAAGAAAGAAGTGGAAGTGACGGAAACGTTACTCGTCGTAGACGCTATGACCGGTCAAGAAGCGGTCAATGTGGCGCAAACGTTCAACGAACGCTTGGAAATTACGGGCGTTATCTTAACAAAGTTGGACGGTGATACGCGCGGCGGTGCATGCTTGTCCATTAAAGCGGTAACGGGCAAGCCCATTAAGTTTATCGGCGTGGGCGAAAAGCTGACCGATTTAGAGCCTTTCTATCCCGATAGAATGGCGTCGAGGATTTTGGGCATGGGCGACGTGCTTTCCTTGATTGAAAAGGCGCAGCAAGCGATTACGGAAGAAGACGCGAAGAAAATGCAGCAAAAAATGCTTGCCAACACGTTCACGCTTTCCGATTATTTGCAACAATTTTCTATGATGAAGAAGATGGGCGGGGCGCAAGCCATGCTTTCCATGCTCCCCGGCGCAAGCAAGTTAAAGGTAAACGAAGGGGATATCGACGAAAAGAAAATCGAACGAACGAAAGCGATTATTCTTTCCATGACGCAACAGGAACGCGACAATCCCGCAGTGATTGACAGTAAAAGAAAACGCCGTATTGCGGCGGGTTCGGGTACGAGTGTACAGGAAATCAATCAACTGTTAAAACAATACGAGCAAACGAAGATGCTGATGAAGCAGCTCAAAGGCGGAAAGGGCCGTTTCCGTTTGCCGTTCTAAATGGTAACAAGCAGTGCAAACTGCAAAAAAAAGAAAAAATATTTTAAGATACTTTGGAGGTATATATTATGGTTAAAATGAGACTTTTGAGAATGGGCGACAAGAAGAACCCTATCTATCGTGTAGTTGTTGTAGACAGCAGAAAAGCTGCTACCGGCGAATATATCGAATGCGTTGGTCACTACAGACCTACCTGCGATCCCATCGAACTCACGATCGACGTTGAAAGAGCAAAAGACTGGCTTTCCAAGGGCGTTCAACCCACCGAAACGGTTAGAAACCTTCTCGTAAAGACGGGTGCAATGGAAAAGAGCGCAAAACTTAGCCCTGCAAAAACCAAATCCAAAAAGAACGAAAAATAAGTAACCGCACCTAATCGGCTGTAAGGAGCAAAAACATGTTAGATTTAATCAAATACATCGTTGGCCAATTTGCCGAAGATACGGAAAACGTGGAATACTTGGTAAACGAAAAAGAACGCGCTATCGAAGTAACGGTTGTGCTTTCTCCTTCGGATATGGGTAAGGTAATCGGCAAACAAGGCAAAATTGCAAAAGCAATGCGTACGCTTGTACGCGCGGCTACGCCTGCTGACAGCAAAAAGTACGTTGTGGAAATTTGCGAACGCGGCAGCGAGGCGGCGAATAGCGAAGCGTCGGCGGAATAATTGCGGTTTTGTTTTTCTAACGCTAAATAAAAGGCTTTCAAGCGGAAGCCTTTTTTTGGCATATTGCGATAATGAAAAAACAGCGAAAAAGGAGTGCTTATGAAACGTTTAGTGCTTGCAGAAGTGTTAAAGCCGCAAGGAATTCGCGGAGAATTGAAAATTAAAACGTTCACCGATACCCCCGAAATTGTAAAGCAATTCGGCATGGTGTATATCGACGATGCGCCCTATAAAATTTTATCCTTCCGCGTCGGTAACGACGGGGCGGCATACGTGGGCTTACGCGGTATTCCCGATAGAAACGCGGCGGAGCTTTTCCGGGGTAAGCTTTTGGAAGGCAATCGCGAAGACGGACCGGAGCTGGAAGAAGGTCAATTTTATATTGTGGACGTAATCGGTCTTGCTTGCGAAACGGAAGAAGGGGAATTTTTAGGCAACGTTGTCGATATTAAAAATCTCTCGTCCGATGTTTACACCATAGAAAAAGCAGGAAAAAGAATACTTTTCCCTGCCGTAAAAGGCGTTATTAAACGCATTGATTTGCAAGCGCAAAAGGTAATTATCGTCAAATCGATATTCGACGAAATTTCCGTAGACTAATTCTTTTTGGGCTTCATGATTTTTGCCATGTCGTCCAGTGCGCCCGTTTTAGCAAGCGCAATCAACACGGCAAGTGCGATAAGGCAATCCGCGGGAATGTAAATGCATTGATAAATGAACGAATACACAAACGCATTTGCCGTTGCCCAAGCAGGGAATTCCACCCAAACAGCGTTTTCCAAGAAGAAAATCATGCCGGAAGATAAATGGAAAATAAAACGGACGGCGAAGGCACAAATACAGCCAAGCACAAGCGGTGTTATGCCTTTTTGCTTGCGTTGCATTCTTCCAAACAAGCCCATAAAGCAAACGCCGGTAAATGCAAGAAGGTAATCTAAAAGGAACGTCGCGGGGGTTAAAATATAAGGGTCTTCAATAAAATTGAGCAACCCATGTACGAGACCAACGAGAAGTCCATCGGCAAAACCGTATACGTAGGCGTATAACAAAATAGGCACAAGCGAGGCGAGCGTTATCGAACCGCCGTATTGCACGGGGCTAACTTTTATAAACGAAAGCGTAAAAGACATGGATACGCAAACGCCTGCAAAAGCCACCTTTTTCGCGTCCAGCTTCTTGCTTTTAAGTGCGCTGATAAGGGCAATCACACCGATAAGGATAACGACCGCGCCGATAGATATGTAGCGCACCACGTTGGTTGTTTTTTCGCTCACTTCGAGCAGGGAATAAAGAAACATAAAAAACTCTCCTTTTCCGTCGTAAACGTTTTTCTAAGAAAAAAACCACGCAGTTTTTGCGTGGGTAAGGCCGTTTTTGTATGCTTCGCCTAACAAAAAAAGGCAAAACGGATATAAAACGTCTATCAATCTCTCGCTCAGGTATTACCCTGCCGATTCAAATGGTATAATCTCAGCCCAAAATAGGCACCCACGACGGATATTTTATTTGTACGTTTATTATAATACAAGAAAAACGCGATGTCAAGCGTTTGACGAAAAAAAACAGGAGTAAAAAATATGCGATACGATTTTTACGCGTATATGGACAGAATGAAATATATCAAGCGTTGGCAACTTATGCGTTCCGTGCGCGAAGAAACGGTGATGGAGCACTCGTATTCCGTTACGCTTTTAAGCCACGCGCTTGCTACTATACATAACAAGGAATTTGGCGGAAATGCGGACGTTTTGAAAACGGTGCTGTATGCAACGTACCACGAAACGGGCGAAGTTATGACGGGAGATTTGCCCACGCCGATTAAATATTACAACCGCAACATTCACGGCGCGTATAAAGAGCTTGAAAACAGCGCGTGTGAAAAAATCGTGGGAATGTTACCTGAAAAAATGCAGGAAGAAATTAAACCGTACGTGCTTGCGGACGAGGACAGTATAGAATACAAGCTGGTAAAAGCGGCGGATAAGCTGGCGGCGTATATCAAATGCTTGGAAGAATTGCGCGCGGGCAACGGTGAGTTTGTAAAAGCCAAGAAAAGCATTGAAAAGGATTTAAAAGAACGCAATATGCCTGAAATCAACTACTTTTTAAAACATTTTATCGGCTCGTTTGAGCTTACTTTGGATGAATTAGAAGGTTTTTAAGGCAAAACCTAAACTTTTTTGAAAATTTCACGTTTTTTTTCAACTACTTTTAAGAAAACGTGGGTATAATATAATAAAGGACTGCACGAATTGCGTGTAACGACCGACCAAATGGAAGGGGGTACTTATGAAAAAAATTTATAAAAGAATATTAGCGTGCGCGCTTGGTTTAACGTTTGCGTTTGGCGCGGCGGCTTGCGGCGATGATAAAGTTACCGCTTATGAAATTGCCGTACAAAACGGGTTTGTGGGTACGGAGCAGGAATGGCTTGCTTCGCTCCAAGGTATCAACGGACAAGATGGCAAGGATATGGACATTACCGACGTGTACGAAAAAGCTAAGGAAAACGGTTTTGAAGGCACGTTGCTGGAATTTATGGAGCAATATTTCAACGTGGACCTGCGTGAAGACAATGACACGAAGATGATTGCGAGTAATATCTGTTCTACCGTTAGCATTTATTCCGCGTTTAGAACGACGCGTACGGTTACCTCAAACACGGGGCTCATTCCAACGGCGAAACAAGAAACGATTGTTTCGGCTTCGGCAGGCAGCGGTGTTATCATTCAGCTGGATAAACAAAAGGGCGATGCGTTGATTGTCACCAACTACCACGTAATTTACGATCCCGATTCGGATACGCCTACGGGCATTTCCGATTGTATCTATTTATACCCTTACGGTGCGTTTAACGGCTTTACAGCGGGCGCGGACGCGACGAAAGGAAATATACTTGGCGACGTCAATGGCGACGGTGTAGCGGATGCAAAGGACCAAGGCGACCATGACGGCGACGGTATTAAAGCAACGTTTGTCGGCGGGGCAATGGCGTACGACGTAGCACTGCTCCGCGTTTCGGGCAGTGAATATTTGAAAACAAGTCTTGCGCAAAGCGCAAATATCGGCAGTTCGGCAAACGTGTCGGTGGGCGAAAAGGTATTTGCAGTGGGTAACCCCAACGCGCAAGGCATTTCCGTTACCGGCGGTTTGATTTCCGTGGAGAGTGAATATATTACCATGTCGGCAATGGATAATTCCAATAATACCATGGAATTTCGAGTAATGCGTACGGATGCGGCGATCAACTCGGGCAATTCGGGCGGCGGCTTATACGACGTATCGGGTAGATTGATCGGTATTACCAACGCAAAAAACGTGGAGGAAAAAACGGACAACATTTGCTATGCTTTACCGATAGACCAAGTGATGGGGTTGGTGGAAAACTTGCTTGCTAACGGCGGGGTATTCCGTAGAGCAATGCTCGGCATTATGACGAGAACGTATGGTTCTTCGGCAGAGGTTAATGAAAACGGTAAATTGATTTATACGGAAAAATCCCGTGTAGAAACGATAAACAACGGCGCGGCGGCAGCAGGGAAGTTGCAAATCAATGATGAAATCAAAGCGGTAACGGTACGCGGCGTAACCACGAATATCAGCCGTATGTATATGATCGGCGAAGCGTTGTTTGCCGTACGCAAGGGCGATGTTGTAACGCTCAAAGTGTTGCGTGGCGGTCAGGAAATCGACGTGCAAATTGCGTTTGATAAAGACGAATATTTCACGATTTATAATTAAAAAGGCTCTGTCACGCCACCTGGTTGATTTTTGACGGAAAACTACTACGAAATACTGCGTGTATTTGTTCGGTTACAGACCGCTGGGGGTATGCGCCCTCACAAAACACTTGTCTTACTTGTATTTTTCTCGTCAACTCGCTGAAATACATTTCAGCTAAAATCAACCATTTTCTGTGACAGAACCATTAAAAATAGCACGAAAGTGTACGCACGGAGTTTACTCCGTGCGTTTTTTTTGTATTCGCTTGACATTGTGACTATTTTGTGATATACTGATAAATGGGCTAATATACAAATAAGAGCGTTTACGTATCGGTAAATGAAAGGAGTAGCTATGCGCGAAGAAGAATTTATTGCGCTCACACTGGAAAAAGCAACGACAGAAGAAGCGCTTGCGCAGTTGCGTAAGGGAGTTCCCCTTGGCTTGGACGCCGTGGGGGATTTGGCGTTGTCGCAAACGCGTGAACATACGTATACTTGCGAGCATACTTGTGTTACGGGTTCGCGCCGCAGTGTGTTTATCCGCCGTTTGCTTTGCCTGCTGTCCTGTTTATACGACGCGTCTGCTGCGAACGTTTTGGTGCTTTCTCCGCGCGCAGAATACGGCGAGCTTTTGCGTTTGCACGGTGCGGATATTACGGTGCCGTACGTGCGCAGTAAAGAAGATTTACAGCCATGCAAGGCGTGCTTAAAAGAATTGCTTTCGCAATACGCAAGCGGTGGCACGTATCCTAAGCTTTTCTTGGTGCTTGACGCTTTGGAAGAATTGCCTGCCTGCAACGACGGCGGCATTTTGGAAGAATACCGTGCTATTTTGGAAATGGTGGCGCGTGAAAAGAACGTGCACGTAATTAGCGGCGTCGATTTGATGAAGAGTATATTCAGCGGTAACCCCGGTGTGTTTGTCGGCGTGGGTAACTGCTTAGTAACGACGCGTGAAGAAGATAGGGCGGACGTAACGTACGTCAAGGACGATATGTCGCTGTCCGTACCTGTTGCCATTAGCTATCCCGACGCACCTTCCTTAACGGAAACGATTATTTACTTAAACGCAAGAAAAGCGGAAAACGCAAACGAATAAATATTTTTTCGTTCCTACATATGCAGAACCAAGAACAAGATATATTTCAACGCATACCTACCCCCTTGCTTTCGTGGTATCAAGCCAACAAACGCGATTTGCCTTGGCGAAACGAGCCTACGCCGTATCACGTTTGGGTGTCGGAAATTATGCTTCAACAAACGCGCGTGGAAGCGGTAAAAGAATACTATACGCGCTTTATAAACGCTTTACCGACCGTGCAGGCGCTTGCTACTTGCGAGGAAGAAAAGCTGTTAAAGCTTTGGGAAGGGTTAGGGTATTACAACCGCGTGCGCAATATGCAAAAGGCGGCGCGAGCGATTATAACGGAATACGGCGGGGTGTTTCCTGCAAATCCAACACTTTTGCAAACGCTGTCGGGGATAGGCAGCTATACGGCTGGGGCGATTGCTTCGATTGCGTTTGGTTTGCCCGTTGCGGCGGTAGACGGAAACGTCTTTCGCGTGGCGACACGTTTAACGGAAAATAGCACGGATATTTCTTCGTTGGCGTATAGAAAGTATTTGGAAAACGCGCTCAGCGCGGTATATCCTAAAACCAAGGAAGATTGTTCGCATTTTACGCAAAGCTTGTTTGAGCTGGGGGCTCTCGTTTGTAAACCGAAAAATCCCGATTGTGTAAATTGTCCGCTAAAAAATATTTGCCTTGCAAACCAACACGGCACGCAAAGAAATTTCCCTGTGTTACCGCTTAAAAAAGCTAAGCGCGAAGAAAACGTATACGTATTTTTATTGCAAACACCGCAAGGGTTTTGTATACGCAGGCGAGAAAACGGCGTACTCAAAGGTATGAACGAGTTTCCTTCGTTTGTGTTCGATAGTGAAAATGCGGAGCAGGTATTAAACGGATGGGGCGTGTATGCGTTTACGGAAATGAAACGCAAAAATTTCACGCATATTTTCACGCATATCAAATGGAATATTACTTGCGTATGGGTACAAACGGACGACGCACCGTTTGATGCGTATACGCTGGATGAAATAAACGAAAGTATATCCTTGCCAACGGCTTTTAAACAATGCTTGTCTACGTTTAAGGCATAATAAAGGTAATTGCGGTATATTAAAAAGGAGAAAAAAATTATGAAAGTTTTACTTGTAAACGGCAGTATGCACGAAAACGGTTGCACGTACACCGCGCTTGCGGAAGTAGCAAAGGCGTTAAACGATAACGGTATCGAAACGGAAATTTTCCAACTTTCCGGTAAAAAGCTTTCCGGCTGCAAAGGCTGCTGGGCTTGCAAAAAAGTGGGCAAATGCGTGTTTGACGATTGCGTGAACGAATTTGTCGAAAAGGCGGCTTCCTGCGATGGGTTTGTATTCGGTTCGCCCGTATATTACGCGTCGGCGGCAGGCGCGCTTGTGTCCTTTATGGATAAAGTGTTTTACAGCGGCGGCAAAAAGCTTGCATTTAAGCCTGCGGCGGCGGTAGTTAGTTGCAGACGCGCCGGTGCAAGCACGACGTTTGACGTAATCAACAAATATTTCACCATCAATCAAATGCCTATCGTTTCGTCTAATTACTGGAACGAAGTACATGGCAACAAGGCAGAAGAAGTGTTGCAGGACGAAGAAGGTTTGCAAACGATGCGCGTGTTAGGCAACAATATGGCATGGCTTTTACAATGCATTCAACTTGGCAAAGAACAAGGGGTTGCGCCGAAAACCGAGAAGAAAATTTGGACGAATTTCGTTCGTTAAAATATAGGGAAATTATAGTGTAATACTATGGGGAAAACAAAGAAACAAAAAAAATGGATACGGTTACGCCATAAAATCATCACCTTTCTTGCACGTGGTTTGGTAGGAACGTTTACAAAAATCAAATACGGCTTAACGGTGGAAAAGTTTGCCGCGCAGGGAAAACGGCAGTACGTTGTATTGTTCAATCACCAAACGGCGTTTGACCAGTTTATTGTAGGTATGGCGTTTAAAGGCCCCATTTATTACGTGGCGTCGGAAGATATATTTTCTAACGGAATTTCGTCCGCGTTGATAAAATACGCCGTTGCGCCCATTCCCATTCGCAAACAAGCTACCGACCCGCGTGCGGTTATCAATATTATGCGCGTAGCTAAGGAAGGCGGTACGATTGCGCTCTCCCCCGAAGGTAACCGTACGTTTAGCGGTAAAACGGAGTACATAAACAAAGCGCTTATACCGCTTTTGAAAAAGTTGGATTTGCCCGTTGCGCTAATGCGTATCGAAGGGGGCTACGGCGTGCATCCAAGATGGAGCGACGTGATTAGAAAGGGAAAAATGCATGCGCGCGTTTCGCGTGTGGTCGAGCCTGAAGAATATAAGCAAATGTCTGCGGACGAATTGTTTAGCGTTATCGAGAAAGAGCTTTACGTCAACGAAGCAAACGCGGAACATACGTATACGCACGATAAATTAGCGGAATATTTGGAACGCGCTATCTACGTTTGTCCCGATTGCGGGTTATCCACCTTTGAAAGCCACGGCGATTTGATTACGTGTAAAAAGTGCGGGAAAACGGTACGTTATTTGCCTACTACGGAGCTTGAAGGGGTGGGATGCAAATTCCCGTTTGCGTTTGTCAACGACTGGTACGAATATCAGTGCAATTTTATCAATCATTTAGACGTAAATGCCTATAACCAAACACCCATGTACGAGGATACGGTACGTTTGACGGAGGTAATTCCTTTTAAAAACAAGGTACTGCTTGGCGAAAATACGCAGGTAAAACTGTACGGAAACCGTATAGAGATGCAAGCGGAAAATGGGGAAGTGTTAACGTACCCGTTCGACAAAGTTTCCGCGGTAACAGTGCTTGGCAAAAATAAAGTGAACGTATATATGGACAAACGCATCTACCAAATGAAGGGTAACGAACGCTTTAACGCTTTGCGTTACGTAAATACGTACTATCGATACAAAAATATACAAAGAGGAGACGCAAATGACAAATTTTTGGGACTTTAACGTATGGGGCGGATTTTTCCTTGTTGCAACGTTGCTTGTCAGTTTACTTCTCGGAAATGCGCTCAAAAAGAATATACCTTTTTTACAGGAATCTTTAATTCCCACGTCGGTTATCGGCGGTTTGTTATTGTTGATTTTTTCCACGGCTGTAAACGTAATTACCGGAAAAGATTTCTTTAATATGGATATTTTCGGCGGTAACGGCTATGCCAACTTGGAAATTATCACCTATCACGCTTTGGCGCTCGGTTTTATCGCGTCGTCGTTTAAAGCGTCGGACAATAAAATGACCAAAGAACGCTCCGTGGAAATTTTTAATACGGGCGTTACCACCGTTTCTACTTACTTAATTCAAGCGATTTTCGGGCTTGGTATCGGTTTGCTTGTAGCGCTTGTTTTAACGAATTTCCTGCCTGCGGCAGGCGTGTTGTTGCCTTTCGGTTACGGTCAAGGGACCGGGCAGGCACTTAACTACGGTAACATTTACGAAACGGAATACGGTTTTGTCGGCGGTAAGAGTATGGGGCTTACCATTGCGGCGCTCGGCTTTTTATTTGCGGCGCTCGGCGGTGTTATCCATTTGAATATTTTACGCCGTAAGGGTAAAATCAAAGTGGTTAAAAAGAGCGAAAATATGGGTATCGTGGAAACGGTGGAAGGCGAAAACGAAATTCCTATGCAAGACAGTATTGACAAAATGACGGTACAGCTTGCGCTTATTGCGGTCGCGTACGGGATTGCGTTTGCTATGATGTATTTGTTGGGGCTTTTATTGCCCGGTATGAAATCAACGATTTTCGGTTTCAACTTTTTGCTTGGCGTGCTTTCGACTATGCTTGTAAAGATGGCGATTAAGTTTTTGAAAAAGAAAAATATCGTTAAAAAGACGTACGTAAACAATTTCCTAATGACGCGCGCAAGCAACCTTTTCTACGACGTAATGGTGGTTGCGGGCATTGCGGCTATCCGTTTGGATTTGATTGAAAATTACTGGGGTGTTATTCTTATTCTCGGCGGGGTTGGTTTTGTTATCACGTACATATATAACCGTATCGTTGCGCACGCGTTGTTCCCTCATTATGAACAAGAGCAGTTCTTAGCAATGTATGGTATGTTGACGGGTACGGCAAGTACGGGTATCATTTTGCTTCGTGAAATTGACGGCGAGTTCAAATCGCCCGTTTCGGATAACTTGGTATATCAAAACCTGCCTGCCATCGTGTTCGGTTTCCCGATGATGCTTTTGGCAACGCTTGCGGCAAGTAAGCCCATAGTAACGTTTATCATTTTGGTGGCGTTCTTCGCCGTTATGAACGTAATTTTGTTCCGTTCTAAAATTTTTAAACGCAAGAAAAAAGCTGAGCAAGCGCAAGAACAATCTACGCAAACGGCCGCGTAATGAAAACGGTGTAAGGAAAAACAAAAAACGGTAAAATCCGTTTTAGGAGATAAGGAAAATGAAGAAATTTTTTGTAGCTCTTTTATCGCTTTTAAGCGCCGCTTGTATGTTTACGGCATGCGATAAACTGAAAATCAATCTTGGCGGAAAGAATTCTTCCAGTTCTTCGTCGAGTTCTATCGTTACGCCTAACGACGGCTCGTCAAGCAGTAGCTCGTCAAGCTCGTCAAGTTCGTCAAGCTCGTCAAGTTCGTCAAGTTCGTCAAGTTCATCAAGCAGTAGCTCGTCAAGCTCTACGGGCGGCAACAGCGGTACGCAAACGGATGAAGCGAAAGCTGTTTTGGACGCGGCATACGCGCTTGCTACTGGTGAAAAGCTGGGGACGAAAACCTTAACGGGTAAGGTTACCGACATTGAAAAGACGGGTACGGATACTAA
>JAZQWZ010000139.1:0-14490 GCA_045632625.1 Candidatus Scatosoma sp.
TACTTCCGTTCCGCAAACCGTACACGTTTTGCTATCGTACCCTTGTGCCGTGCACGTAGCCGCAACCGTTGTTACCGTACCCCAAACGTGATTGTTGGAAACAGGCGTGTAATTGCTCTTTTCTTCTTCACCGCAAGTTGCACACGTTCTCACGTCATAACCTTGCGCTTTGCAAGTAGCCGCTACCGTAGTTACAGCGCTCCACTTATGCCCGCTGTTCACGTAATTATATTTTTCCGTCGTGCCACAGCTACTGCAGGATTTTTGCGTATACCCATCCGTCGTGCAGGTCGGCTCTACCGTTGTAGGCGTCCCCCACTTATGGCTTGCTGGTTTATAATTTTCTTTTACTTCCGTTCCGCAAACCGTACACGTTTTGCTATCGTACCCTTGTGCCGTGCACGTAGCCGCAACCGTTGTTACAGGGCCCCATTTATGGTCGTTGGTCGTTGCCACGTAGTTGCTTTTTTCTTCCACGCCACAAACCGAGCACGCCCTTTTGTCGTAGCCTTGGTCTTTACACGTAGGTGCTACTTTTTGTATTTTATCCCATTTGTGGGTAGCAGGTACGAAGTTATCTTGTTCTTCCGCCCCGCAATCTTTACATTTTTTAATATCGTAGCCCTGTTCCGTGCAGGTAGGTGCTACTTTTTTAGGCTTTTCCCATTTATGCGTTGCGGGCACAAAATTTTCCTTTGCTTCTTCCCCGCAAGTTTCACAAACGCGTACGTCATACCCATCCGTCGTACACGTTGGCTCTACCTTTTTAGGCTTGCCGTAAGTATGTACGTGCGGTGCGTGTTCTATTTCATAAATACTCGCCGAATAGTACGCCGAGCACGACGCAAAACCGCTCATTGCCACTACGGCAAACAGCGTTAAGAGTGCCATTTTTAACCAGTTTCTTTTCATAATCGTTCTCCTAGGAAACTTTTTGTAATTTTTATTATACGCTCTTTAAAAAAAAATTGCAAGCATTTGCCACATTTTTTTACAAAGTAAAAAGGCAGACACTTCCGCCCGCCTTTTTCTATTCGTCTTCCGTTAAAATTTCCATCATCATTTTCGCCCCTGCCCGAAACCCACGACGGTATTGTTGCTCCATTTGATAGGCAAGCTGTTTACCGCTATCGCCTTGTATTTCCATATACAGCTCGCGCTGTTCTCTCGACAGTGTAGCGTAAAACCGATGCGCGCGCTCATGCTCTTGCCTGATATCTTCCGCCGTCCGCTCCGTAAAAACCCACGCGTTCTCATTATCTTCACCGTTATAAAGCTGACATATCAAACTGTTTTCCACTTCTTTTCTCTCCTTTCACAGCTCTCCTATTCAGTATACGCCACATATTTGTTGCAGTCAAGTATTTTCCACATATTTGTGGTAAAATAATTGAAAAGGAAAAAAGTTATGGCAACGAATTACGGAACAACAATGAAAGAGTTGCGTTTAGAGCGTGGGTTATCCCTACGACAAGTAGAAAACGCAACAGGAATTTCCAATCAAAACCTGTCGCGTTGGGAAAGAAACGAAGTGATGCCCAGCGTCGACGCTTGCGTTTTGCTTGCAAAATTTTACGGTGTGTCTATTGAAGAGTTAATCGGCATTACCACTATCCGCTAAAATTCAACATAAAAAATTCACCCTGCGTACAGTTCGCAGGGTGTTTTCCATTTCTTTCAATTTTCTTGCGACGAAAGCAACGCTTCTCTATCGGCGATTTGCAAAGCTTCCACCATGCTGTCAATATCCCCCGTCATAAACGCGTCGAGATTATATTGACTAAGCCCGATACGGTGGTCGGTAACACGGCTTTGCGGGAAGTTATAGGTACGGATACGTTCGCTTCTATCCCCCGAGCCTACCATGCTCCTGCGGTTTTCTTCACGCGCTTTCGCGCTTTGACTATTATAAAAATCGTATATACGCGAGCGCAACACCTTGAACGCGCGTTCCTTGTTTTTCAGTTGCGAGCGTTCGTCTTGACAGGTCACGACAATCCCCGTCGGGAAATGGGTAATACGTACCGCCGACGCCACTTTGTTGACGTTTTGTCCGCCTGCACCGCCCGAGTGGAATATGTCGATACGGATATCCTTATCATTGATTTCCACGTCGATTTCTTCCGCTTCAGGCAGTACCGCCACGGTAGCCGCCGAAGTGTGAATTCTGCCCTGTGTCTCGGTAGCAGGTACGCGTTGAACACGGTGTACACCGCTTTCGTATTTGAGCATTTTGTACGCGCCTGCGCCCGTCACGTTATACACGGCTTCCTTTACACCGCCCAGCTCCGTTTGCGCCACGTCCATTTCTTCCACACGCAAACGATGGTTCGCGCAGTAGTTCAAATACATACGGCACAGCTCTGCGGCAAACAGCGCCGCTTCTTCGCCGCCCGTGCCTGCGCGCACTTCTAAAATACAGCTTTTTTCGTCGTTTTTATCCTTGGGCAAAAGCAAAATTTTCAATTCGCCGACAATCTCCGCCAAGCGGTCTTTGCACGCGTACGCTTCGTCAAAAAACAATTTTTTCATTTCCGCGTCCGTTTCACTTTCCGCCGTTTCAAACGCCGCGTCCATTTCCGCTCGCGTTTGTAAATACTCTTCGTATTTTTGCGCCGTTTCCGTTAAATCCGCCTGCTCTTTGGAAAGCTTTTGCCACGCGGAAGTGTCCGAAAGCACGTCGGGATCGCCCAGCTTTTCGGATAATTCTTGATAGCGTTTATAAATACTTTCCAACTTTGTCAACATACTTTTTCAGCCCTTATTAGGTAATAATTTTCACGTAGCGTTCCACGTCGTTAAAATCTTTCATAATAATCGAATAGGAACTGCCCTTAAACATTTTCGCCACCGCTTGCGCCTGCCCCTTGCCCACTTCCATGATCATCGAGCCGTTGCGGTTTAAATACTTAAACGCATCCTGCGCAATACGGCGGTAAATATCCAAACCGTCCGCACCGCCGTCCAACGCCAAACGCGGTTCAAAACTTTTCACTTCCCTTTGCAATGTGTCGATTTCCGCCGACGGAATGTAGGGGGGATTGCTAACGATTACGTCAAATCTACCGCGCAACCGCGTGAACAAATCCGATTGAATAAACAAAACGTCCGCTTCGTTGGCTTGTGCGTTTTCTTTGGCGAGCGCCAACGCTTCTTCGCTGATATCCACTGCCGTAACTTTTACTTTTTTGCCCTGCTTTTCCGCTTCCTTAGCAATGGCGATAGCAATCGCGCCGCTGCCCGTGCAAAGGTCTAAAACGGAGTATCCGTCTTCCAAGGCATTTGCTACCATCACCGCCATTTCTTCCGTTTCGGGACGAGGAATTAACACGCGTTCGTCCACCTTAATCGTATATCCGCAAAAATCCGTATCACCGATAATATACCAAAGCGGTCTGCCCGTCATGCGCTCGTCGGCAATTTTGAAAATGCCCTTGGCTTCCGCGCGCTTAATCAAGCGTTCCGTCGCAGTTACCGCACTCTTAGGAATACCCAAGCTAAGCGCAAAAATCCATTCCGCATCCTCGCCGTCGATATTTTGCTTGGCAAAGCGTTCTTTCATATTTTTCAAAAGCACGCTCATCTTCCCGCCCAACGCAAACGATTGCGTGGGATAATTAGGGTCTTCGTCCATCTTCAAAACGGTGGTAAACGCCGTAATCGCACATTCGATCATACCGTCTTCCGGCTCACGCGTGGTCAAGCGTTGGAGTAAAAGCCCCGGCCATTTGAAAATAAGGAAAAACTTACTGTGCGTTTTGGCAAGCAAACGCAAAATTTCATAGGAAACGCCTGCCACCACGGGCAACAATAACAATTTAAAGAACACGCGGAGCGCATTATCCACCGCCGCCTTTCCCGTATACAGCCAGCCCGCCACAAACACGTTGGCAAGCGAGAATACCAAAATGCTGACAATCATTACCAAAAACAAAAAGGTAGTACCGCATCTATCGTGCACGCGCGAGCAAGTACGCACGTTTTCTATGGTAAGCGCTTTGCCCTGTTCATAACAGCTTATCGTTTTGTGTTCCGCGCCGTGGCACATAAACACGCGCTTTAACGACGGTATCAGCGAAATGATTAAAATGTAGCCTACGAACACCAGCAAGCGCAAACCGCCTTCGATTAAGTTAAACCACACGCTTTCCAAGCCCGTACTCGTTTTATCGAACGGAAATAACCCTGCCAGCGTTTGCGGCAGCCATATAAACAGCACCACGGCAAGCACTACGCCAAGTAAGATAGAGATAAACCCTACCAAATCCCCTAAATTGATATGGAATTTTTGTTCCACCAGCTTTTCCGCTTTGGATGGTTGTTCTTCTTCCTCAGGGAATGCCACGTCCGCACTGCGCAAGAGCACGCGGTTACCGTCAATGAGCGAGTGAATAAAGTTTACTACGCCGCGCACAAACGGCAAACGGAAAAATTTGCGTTGCTTTTCGGGGGGCGTTAACCGCTCCGATTCTATTTGAATATGGTTTTCGGGATCGCGCACGGCAGTTACCATAGCCGTTCTGCCACGCATCATAATCCCTTCCATAACGGCTTGCCCGCCGATGGAAACTCGTTTTTGTTTATTATCTTTCATAAGAATAACCCTTTCTCTAAGGAAGTTAGGCACAACGACATATTGCGCCGTATTTTGCAGTCAATTTGACGTAGGAAAATACAAGTAAGACGCGGAGCGTGCGGATTGCGCGACGGGCGCGTACATAGACGTACGCAACCAAGCGCAAACGCAAACGCGACAAAGTATTGCGCCGTATTTTGCAGTCAAAAATGAAAAAAGGCTTTAAGCGCATACTTAAAGCCCACTTCATACTTAGTTAAGACCGTATCTCTTTTTGAACTTATCAATACGTCCGCCGGTATCAACCAATTTTTGTTTACCCGTGAAGAAAGGATGGCAGTTGCTGCAAATATCCACTTTCATCACGTCGCCTTCTTTCGTAGTACCCGTCTTGAACGTAGCACCGCAAGCACACGTAACGGTAACTTCATGATACTTAGGATGAATGTCCGCTTTCATATATTTTCACCTCGCTGTTTGTTTTTCATTTTTGTACGGACTAATTATACCCCTTTTTTTCATACTCGTCAACTGTTTTTAACGCAATTTGTAAAAAATACTTGCAAATTTACGTAAAATAAGGTATACTAATCTTGTTCGCATACGTAAAAAGCAAATTTTGCACGTAAATTCACGCGAACGGTAGGACAGCGAGCGTTTATGAAAGCATGGCAACTTGCATATCCCCATAATTTACAACACGTAAAAGCCCCCGATTTAAGGCTGGAACAAGGCAAAGTAAAGGTAAAAATTACCAAAGCGTTACTTACCGAATCGGACGTAGCCGTATATATGGGCGCAATTAAAGTAAAAGCGCCGTTTATCCCCGGCAGACTTGCTATCGGCCAAGTAACGGAGGTTACGGAAGACAGCTTTATTAAAAAGGGCGAACGCGTATATCTTGCAGGCACCACGGAAGACGAACTTTCCCCCGACGGCTTGCGCATCGCCGGCGAAACCGCCGACGGATTTTATCGCGATTTTTGCCTTGCCGGCGTAGACGACGTATATCCCCTGCCCGCGTCCGTTTCCGACGAAGCGGCGTTCCTCATTGACGCGGTTGCGCTTGCCGAACACGTAGTAGACGAAATGAACGTCACCATCGGTCAACACATTTTGGTGCTTGGCGGCGGTTTGTATGCCAACGTTTTGTGCCAAATTTTAATCTACCACCGCGCAGTACCTATTTTGGCGGATAACAACGCCGAACGCCTTGCGCGCGCAAAGAAAAGCGGTATTTATTACACCTTCCCCAACGACGAAACGTTAAAGAATAACGTATCGGCGGTTACAGGCGGTAAAATGGCGGACGGCGCCGTGTATTTGACGCACGCCAACCGTAGCGAACCTTCCGTACTCTTCCCCCTTGTCAAACGCGACGCCTTCGTAGCGTTCTGCGCAACGACGGGTAAGAGCCTGCCTGTCAATTTGGAATACGCCATGAAAAACAACGTAACTATCAAGGGCATCACGGAAAATAGAGAATTTGTTTCCACCGCTATCAACTTGCTTGCCAATAAAGCGGTCAACTATTCGTCGTATTCGTTTTTAAGCTATAAGGAAGAACAACTTCCCGAACTTATGGACAAATATGCAAACGTACTTGCCAGCGGACAAAACCTGCCCGAGCAAATGGACGTTATCAAATTTATTTTCTAAGGATTTTATTATGAACTACGTAATTGCGTCGGATATTCACGGCTCGGCGTTTTGGTGCGAAAAATTATTGCAAGCGTTTGAAAAGGAAAACGCAGATAAATTGTTGCTTTTGGGCGATTTACTCTATCACGGCCCGCGCAACGATTTCCCTAAGGACTACGCGCCCAAAAAAGTATTCGCTATGCTCAACGCAATTAAGGAAAAAATCGTTTGCGTACGCGGAAACTGCGACAGCGAAGTGGACCAAATGGTCTTAGAATTCCCTATCATGGCAGATTATGCGCTTTTTGACGCAGACGGCGCAACACTGTTTGCTACGCACGGACATTTATATAATAAGGAAACGCCCCCGCTTTTAGGCGAAAAGGACATTTTGTTAAACGGACACTTCCATACCCCCTGCTTTGAAAAAATGCAAGCGGGCTTTTATGCAAACTGCGGGTCGGTAGCCCTGCCCAAGGACGGCACGCCCCATTCGTATATCGTGGTCAAAAACGGCGAAATGCTTTTTAAAAATTTACAAACGGGCGAAACTTTTCAACAAATCAAACTTTGATTAAAAAAGGTCAAGCAAACGCTTGACAACGTATGCAAAAAGTGATAAGATAGGTACAACTTCATAGAAAAAACCGATGATTAAGAAGAGTACTTCCGTATCAAAACGGCACAGAGAGTTGCAGGCGGTGGGATTGCAACGCGTTTGACGGCAAGGAATGGACTTAGGAGGGCGAACGAACGCGCTATATAAAAGCGTCAGTAGCAATCGACGGAATACGCATCCGTACAACAGGCGTGGCGTATGTCAGTACGCAAAAAGCGGACTTGATTTCAAGTCAATTTGGGTGGCACCGCGATAGCATTATCGTCCCAAAGAGCAAATTTATAGCTCTTTGGGATTATTTATTTTCCCCCCCCTTACTCAACAAGAAAAAACAGCATAGGAGAAAAGATTATGCAAAAAGAAATTCCCTATAAAATTTATTTAGAAGAAAGCGAATTGCCCAAATACTGGTACAATTTACGCGCGTTTATGCAAGAAAAACCCGCGCCCCTTTTGAACGGCGACACCTTGCAACCGATGACGGAAGACGAGCTTTCGCAGGTTTTTTGCCGCGAGCTTGCCAAACAAGAGCTTGACGACACCACGCCGTACATTGAAATCCCAGAAGAAGTGCGCGATTTCTATAAAATGTACCGCCCTGCACCGCTTATCCGTGCCTATTGCTTAGAAAAAGCGCTCAATACCCCCGCGCATATTTATTATAAATTTGAAGGCAACAATACCAGCGGCAGCCATAAGCTCAATTCCGCTATTGCCCAAGCCTATTATGCAAAAAAACAAGGCTTAAAAGGGGTAACGACGGAAACGGGCGCAGGTCAATGGGGTACGGCGCTTTCCATGGCTTGCTCGTATTTCGGCTTGGATTGCAAAGTGTTCATGGTAAAATGCTCGTATGAACAAAAGCCTTTCCGCCGCGAAGTTATGCGCACCTACGGTGCAAACGTAACCCCTTCCCCGTCCATGACCACGGAAGTAGGCAGAAAAATTTTACAACAATTCCCCGGCACCAACGGCTCGCTCGGCTGCGCCATTTCCGAAGCGGTAGAAGCTTCTTCCAAATTAGACGGCTACCGCTACGTCCTTGGCAGCGTGCTTAACCAAGTACTTTTGCATCAATCGATTATCGGCTTGGAAACGAAAACGGCACTGGATAAATACGGCGTAAAAGCGGATATTATTATCGGTTGTGCAGGCGGCGGTTCTAACCTTGGCGGTTTAATTGCGCCGTTTATGGGCGAAAAATTGCAAGGCAAAGCCGATTATCATTTCATCGCCGTAGAGCCTGCGTCCTGCCCCACGCTTACGCGCGGTAAATATGCGTACGATTACTGCGATACGGGTATGGTTTGCCCGCTTTCCAAAATGTATACGCTCGGCTCGGGCTTTATCCCTGCGGCAAGCCACGCCGGCGGGCTTCGCTACCACGGCATGACTTCTACCCTTTCCGAACTGTATGAGCAGGGCTTGATGGAAGCGCGTTCCGTAAAACAAACGGAAGTGTTCAAAGCCGCGGAAGAATTTGCGAGAGTGGAAGGTATCTTACCGGCGCCTGAATCCAGCCACGCCATTAAGGTGGCCATTGACGAGGCGCTCAAATGCAAGCAGACGGGCGAAAAGAAAACCATTGTGTTCGGCTTGACGGGTACGGGATATTTCGATATGATGAGTTACGAAAAATTCCACGACGGAAAAATGACCGATTATATCCCTACCGACGAAGAAATACAAAAGGGTTTCAACGGTATCCCCAACATCGATTTATAATATAAAAAACCCCGCGTCGGTGCGTTGTTACACCGACGCGGTTTTATTTTTCATTGCATACCTGTCCTGCTTATTTATCTTCGGGTGCTTGGTCAAACAGCTCTTGGTTGCTTTCTTCCAGCGTTTCCGTTTCCGCGGTTTCTACCACTTCTACGCATTGCGTTTGTTGGACAGCGTTCGTTTCCTCCGCTTGCTCCACAGGCATTTCATTTACTGTTGCAACCGCAAGCCGTTTCGCTTTTTGTTCTTTGATAATTTGCGGCAACGATACCAAAACGAACAATACCAACAAAATACCAAAATACAACGCCAAACGCACCCAAATATTTTTCGGTAAAATGTTAGCAAGCGAATCCCCTGCCGTGCCAGCCGCAAGATATAAAAAGTTTGCGTTTTCAATATGTAAGTTGGCATAAACCGCCGCCGTCGCCAACACACCCAGCACAATAAACGGCTTATACACTTTGCGATAATCCTGTTTGAAATTGTGTACAAATTTCATATAGAACACGGCAAACACAGGCACGGTATGCTCTATCCAAAATTGATAATATCTAGCGTACGACGGGCCTGCGTAATACAACACCGACGGCATCACAAACGGAATTAAACCAAGCGTCAAGCAAATATAAAAACAAATATCAAACAAATGCTTGCTCTTTTTCATCAGCATAAACGCCGCCAAGTACGCCGACCATTCGCAAACCTGCAAAGGAAGATAGGTCAGCATAGGATCGAGCGCCGCCGCCCCGCCGTTTCCAACGTATAATAAACGCCAGTAATAAAAGCCTTCGTTCAAGATAAGCACTGCGCCAAGCACAAAACGCAGCGTTTCTTCCCCTTTCCAAGCCGCAATTTTTTCACGGTAAAAATACACAAGCACGATTGCCGCAATCAAAATAAAAATAGGCATAAGATGTGCCAAAGACCAATCGTAAAAATCCTGCGTTAAGCTATATCCAAAAAAACCTTCGTGATAATATGTATAGTCGTATTCGTTTCCATTCATACGCGATCCTTCTCCTTTTCTATTCGGTTGCTCCCATTATATACTTTTTCGCGAAGTTTGTCAACTTTTTTAATAAAAGTATTTTTTAGCAACGCTTTTCTATGGCAAACACCGCATATGTATCTGCCCGCAAATGCGATTAAACGCATACATGGTCGCGACAAAATAGAAAAATACACCTTTGCGCCCTACCGAGCACCCCACGCGGTTTTTGTCGCAATTTGTCAAACGATATGCCTATTTGACTTATGCGGTTCCCCGCCTATGCGGTTATCCCCAACCGACACAAATCGACTGCTTTCGACGCACGAATTTTGTCGTATGTGGAAACGGGCATATTTAAAGAATTACGAATGCATAGAAAAACGCGACAACTGCTTCGTTGCCGCGTTTACTATTTTTCACTGTTAAACGTTCTTTTCGATGAACGCTTCAAACACTTGCAAAGGTACAAACCCAAGGTTATTTGCCGCAGGCTTGCCTTGTTTGAAAACAATCACGTTGGGAATAGACGAAATTCCGTATTTAACCGCCGCGCTTTCCGCGCCGTCGCCATCTACGTCTAATTTGACAAATTCCGCCTTGCCGTCGTATTTTTCCGCCACTTCTTCAAAAACGGGCGCAAGCATACGGCAAGGACCGCACCAAGTTGCCCAAAAATCGCACACAAGGGGCTTATCGCTCGATTGAATAAGTTGTTCTAATTCACTTGCAGTAACGTGTTTTACCATATTTTTTTTCCTCCTAAACAGTTTGTATCACTTGTCGGAAAAATATGCAACCGCGTCGTCAAACGCCACGCGTTCGCTTTCGCCCGTAGCCATATTTTTCACGTTCATAACCCCTTCGCTAAGTTCGTTTCCGCCGATTACCGCCACAAACTTTGCCCCCAGCTTGTCCGCATACTTAAATTGCGCTTTTACCGAACGGTCCATATGGTCGATTTCCACAAGCGTACCATTTGCACGCAACGCGCATGCAAGCGCAAACGCTTTTTTTCTACAATCGCCGTCCATACCCGCGATATATACGGTAACAGGCGCAGGTGCAGGAATTTCCACACCCGATTGCTCCATTACCATCAGCAAGCGTTCCAAACCAGCCGCAAAACCAACCGCAGGCGTCGGGTTACCGCCAAGCTGTTCAATCAACCCGTCGTATCTACCGCCGCCGCAAACGGTGCCTTGCGCGCCAATAGACGTCGACACAAACTCAAACACCGTACGCGTATAATAATCCAACCCGCGCACGATACGGGGATTGATTTGATATTCCACGCCTGCGAGCGCCAAACAATCCTTCAAATCCTCAAAATGCTTTGCGCAGTCTTCGCACAAATAATCAAGCATCTTGGGCGCGTCCGCATTCACCTTTTTGCACGCTTCTTCCTTGCAATCCAAAAGTCGCAACGGGTTCTTTTCAAAACGCGTTTTGCAATCGTAGCAAAGCTCGTCCAAATGCGGCGCAAAAAATTCCTTCAACGCCTTGTTATATGCCGCACGGCAGGTAGGACAGCCGATAGAATTGATAAAAAGCTGTACCTTTAACCCAAGCTTTTTGAGTAAGCTGTCAGCAATCAAAATGGTTTCCGCATCCGTTTGCGCACCCTTTGCCCCAAACACTTCCACGCCAAATTGATGAAACTCTCTAAGCCTGCCCGCTTGCGGACGCTCGTAACGGAACGCAGGGATAATATAATACATCTTTGCAGGCAACACACCGTTATACATACCGTTTTCGACAAACGAACGCACTACGCCCGCCGTGCCCTCAGGTTTTAAAGTGATAGACCTATCGCCCTTGTCCTTAAAAGTGTACATTTCTTTGGTAACCACGTCCGTGGTATCGCCCACGCTGCGGTTAAAAAGCTCCGTGTGTTCAAACACAGGCGTACGGATTTCCTTTAATTGAAAGCTACGCGCCACGTCGCGCGCCATATCTTCCACGTATTGCCATTTATATGATTCGCTGGGCAAAACGTCTTTCGTGCCCTTGGGAATGTTAATCATAATAGTTCTTCCTTATAAAACGTATTTCTTCAAATTTCTATCGCCCGTAAGCTTTTTCAAATGCTCGTCGACGTATTTCGCGTCAATATTCAGCGTAAACGTGGGATAATCCCCGCCCGCGTTGAACGAAATATCTTCCAAAAGATACTCCATCACCGTATGCAATCTTCTTGCACCGATATCTTCGCTGGTTGCATTCAGCTCCACCGACACTTCCGCAATGCGTTCAATCGCGCCTTTATCAAACTGCAAATCGATATGGTCTACGCTCAAAAGCTGACGGTATTGAAAGGTAAGCGAATTTTCCGTTTCCGTCAAAATACGAACGAAGTCGTCTTTCGTCAAGCTGTTCAGCTCTACCGATACGGGGAAACGGCCTTGCAATTCGGGAATTAAATCTTCAATCGCCGACACGTGGAACGCGCCCGCCGCAATAAACAAAATGAAATCCGTTTTGATAGGGCCGTATTTGGTAACCACCGTCGAACCTTCTACGATAGGCAAAATATCGCGTTGCACGCCTTCGCGCGAAACGTCCGCGCCGTTTTGATTGCCCTTGCCTGCAATTTTATCAATTTCATCGATAAACACGATACCGTCGTTTTCCGCACGGTACAACGCTTCCGCCTTGATCGCGTCGTCGTCAATCAATTTCGACGCTTCTTCTTCCACGGCGATTTGCATGGCTTCTTTCACGCTAAAACGGCGTTTTTTCTTCTTTTGTTGGAACATATCCCCAAAAATACTGCCGATAGAAATCGCCGCGCCGCCGGGTACAAGCTCCATGGGCTGCGGTATATCCGTCACTTCCATTTCAATGGGGAAATTGTCGTATTCGCCGCGGCGCAAACCTTCCAAAAGACGGTTTTCAAACACTTCCTTGGCTTCGTCGCCCTTCTCGTCCTTTCTCGCTTCCGCAAGCGCGCGCACGATACGCTTTTCCGCCTGTACGGTCGCTTTGGCTTTTACCTGCTCTTCCTTTTCCGCTTTCACAAGACGGTATGCACATTCCGCCAAATCGCGAATCATGCCCTCTACGTCCTTACCCACGTACCCCACTTCGGTATATTTGGTGGCTTCCACCTTGACAAACGGTGCTTTAACCAGCTTTGCAAGCCGACGCGCAATCTCCGTTTTCCCTACGCCCGTAGGTCCTTTCATAATAATATTTTTAGGTGTAATTTCTTCACGCACTTCGATAGGCAACTGCGCACGGCGGTATCTATTTCTCAGCGCGATTGCCACCGCCTTTTTCGCGTCCGTTTGCCCGATAATATATTTGTCTAATTGATACACAATTTGTTTAGGCGATAAATCCATAGCTTACTTTATCTCCTTTTTTGCTTTGCTCGCGGTTTTCTTTGCAGGCTTTTTCTCTACGGCCTGCCCCACCGTTTCCAAACGAATGTTATCGTTGGTGAACACGCAAATTTCCGATGCAATTTTTAAAGCCTTCTTCGCAATCGTCGCCGCATCGAAGTCGGTTTCTTGATACAAAGCACGCGCCGCCGCCAACGCATAATTACCGCCGCTGCCGATCGCGCAAACACCCTCATCCGGCTCAATCACTTCGCCCGTACCCGATAAAATCAAAAGCGTGTTTTCGTCCGCCGTAATCATCATCGCGTCTAATTTACGGCCGATTTTATCACTACGCCAAAGCTCCGCAAGCTCCACAGCCGAGCGCATCAAATTGCCCGAAAACTTATTGAGCATGCCCTCAAAGCGTTCGGTCAGCGCAAACGCGTCCGTCACCGAGCCGGCAAAGCCCAAAATAACCTTTCCGTTAAAAATTCGGCGCACCTTTACCGCCGTGTTTTTAAAAATCACTGATTCGCCAAGCGTTACCTGTCCGTCGCCGGCAATCGCCGTTACGCCGTCCTTTTTCACGGCGCAAATGGTCGTACCCCTAAATTCCATATTTATTCTCCATACTTTTGTATCGTTGTAAGCGCTCTTTCCGCAAGCGTTTTATACCGTTCTTTCTTGTCCTTAATTCTCATCGGCAAGCTTGCCAAAATACCGAAATTCGCATTCATAGGCTGAAAATCCTTGCACGGCGTAGAGATATGCGTTTGCAGTGCGCCCAGCATCGTGGTATTGTCAAATTGCACGCTTTCCTTGCCCTGCATTTGCGCCCAAATGGACATAGCAACCAAAAGTCCGCTTGCCGCGCTTTCCACGTACCCTTCCACACCCGTGATTTGCCCCGCAAAAAACAGCTTACGGTTATTCTTAACCGAAAAATCACCGTTTAAAACGTCGGGCGATTGCAAATAGGTATTTCTATGCATCACGCCGTAGCGCAAAAACTCCGCGTTATGCAGCGCAGGTATCATAGAAAACACGCGTTTTTGTTCGGGAAATTTCAAATTCGTTTGAAAGCCCACCAAATTATACGCAGTACCTTCTTCATTTTCACGGCGCAACTGTAACACCGCATACGGCCGATTGCCGTTATCGTCGAACAGCCCCACGGGTTTTAAAGTGCCAAACCGCAAGGTTTCCCTTCCGCGCGATGCCATCACTTCCAAGGGCATGCACCCTTCAAAAATTTCACCCTTTTCAAACTCGTGCAAGTGTGCCCTTTCCGCTTTTAACAGCTCGTCTACGAACGCGTAATATTCCTCTTTGGTCAAAGGACAGTTGATATAATCGCCCGTACCCTTGCCATATCTATCCCCTGTGAACGCTTTGGAAAGGTCGATACTGTCCGCGGAAACGATAGGTGCGGACGCGTCGAAAAAGTGCAAACCGCCGCCAAATTTTCCTTTAATATCTTCCGCAAGCGCGTCGCTGGTCAAAGGGCCCGTCGCAATCACCACGTACCTGCCCCCGTCCTTTTGGGTATCGGGGATATCTTCTACCTCTTCGTTTACAATCGTCAAATGCTCGCAAGCACGCAGTTTTT
>JAZQWZ010000140.1:0-4993 GCA_045632625.1 Candidatus Scatosoma sp.
TTTGGTAGGTGTACATATCCGCCGTAGCCAAATCTTGAATATCCATTTCCATAACTTCCGAAGAAAAAACGTTTTCGTTTAAAGCACGTTCTAATCTGGATTTTATTTCCGGCGTAACGGAACGGTTTTCTTGGTAATTAAAAATAGTAAATCGTTGCGACGGGCGAATACGCGTTTCCGTCAACTCAAAAACAACCAACCAACCGAAAATAAACGCCAGTATAATTGCCGCGATTTTAATCCAGTCGTACGTAAACAGTTTTGAAAGGCGTTTTTTTGTAATTTTTGCGTCCATATAGTTCTCCTAGCACACAATTACAGTTTGCGTAAACGGTATTTGCTTATACAAAACACCGTTCTCCGCCGTGCAAATACCTTAAAAAAGACAAAAGCGCCGAGTTTGTAAGGATTTTCCCACAAATTCGGCGCAAATTTTTTATTTTTTAGGTTTCATTGTGGGGAACAGGATAACGTCGCGAATGGTCGAGCTGTCCGTAAGCAACATTACCAGTCTGTCAAGTCCCAAACCAAGACCGCCTGTGGGAGGCAAACCGTATTCCAAAGCGTTGATGAAATCTTCATCCACCTGCGCTTCGTTGTTACCCTTTGCGCGTTTTGCTTCCACTTGTTTCACCATACGCTGTTTTTGGTCGATGGGATCGTTCAATTCCGAGAACGCGTTACCATATTCGTGACCGCAAATGAAATATTCAAAACGTTCGGTGAATGCGGGGTTGGTGGGTTTACGCTTTGCAAGGGGGGAGTTTTCTACGGGATAATCGTAGATAATCGTCGGTTGAATAAGCTTGTCTTCAACGAACGCGTCGAAAAGCTCGATAAGCACCCAGCCCTTGGTTGCGTTTTCGTGTTCAAGCTCTACGCCAAGCCCAGCCGCTGCCGCGCGTGCGTCTTCGTCGGTTGCCCAGTCGTTATAATCCACGCCTGCGTATTTTTTAACAGCTTCCGCCATTGTCAAGCGCGTCCAGTCGCCCATGTGAATTTCCGTGCCTTGGTAGCTGATATCCAGCGTACCGCAAACGTTTTTGGTAACCGTTTTGTACAAATCTTCAATCAAATCCATCATATCGAAATAATCGCTGTACGCTTGGTACATTTCGATGGACGTAAATTCGGGGTTGTGGTAAGCGTCCATACCTTCGTTACGGAAAATACGGCCCACTTCGTATACCTTGTCCATACCGCCGACGATCAAACGCTTTAAGAACAGCTCCGTTTCGTTACGCATATACATATCCAAATCAAGTGCGTTATGGTGCGTTTTGAAAGGTCTTGCGTCTGCGCCGATTTCCAAAGGCAAAAGGGTGGGCGTGTCCACTTCCAAATAGCCAAGTCCGTCCAAATACGCGCGGATTTCTTTTAAAACGAGCGAGCGCGTACGGAAGGTATCGCGTACGTCCTTGTTCATAATCAAATCCAAGTGGCGCAAGCGGTATTTCATATCCTTGTCTTGCAAACCGTTGTATTTTTCAGGCAACGGCAACAAGGATTTGCAAAGCAAAGTAATTTCCGTTACGTGTACGGAAACTTCGCCTGTTTGCGTTTTGAACACGAAGCCCTTAAAGCCAAAAATGTCGCCGATATCGTAATCTTTTTTATACGAAGCGTAATTTTCTTCGCCGATATCGTTGCGCGTTACGTAAATTTGGATAGAACCGCTCTTGTCCGCAATGTGCGAGAAAGACGCTTTACCCATAATTCTGCGCGACATCATTCTGCCTGCCATGGAAACGGTTTTGCCTTCAAACGCTTCAAAGTTTTCTTTGATTTCTTGCGAGTGCGCCGTAACCTCGTATTTCACTTGTTCGTAAGGGTTTTTGCCTTCCCCAACGAGCTTTGCAAGCTTTTCACGGCGGATTCTTGCTTGTTCAATAAGTTGTTCTTCTTCGTTTTGGGTGTTTACGTTGATAGTTTCTTGCATAGTAAACCTCAGTATTTTTATCGTTTTTGTTTATTCGTTGCGTACATGGTACGCCCATTTTTAGAAAATTTCGCGGATAACAAGCACGTATGCGCCGTTGGGAGCGTTTACGGTTACGCTGTCGCCTACCTTGTGTTTCAAGAGTGCCGCACCTACGGGCGAATCGTTGGAAATTTTATTTTGGCTAACGTCCGCTTCCGTAGAACCGGTAATTTCGTACACCTCTTCTTCTTCCATATCTTCGTCGTAAACGCGAACCTTTGAGCCAACGTGTACAAAAGAATGGTCGTTGTTTTCAGCTACGATTACGGCGTTTTTAATTTTGTAATCCAGTTCCAAAATTTCCCCTTCATTTGCCGCTTGTTCGTTTCTTGCCGCGTCGTATTCTGCGTTTTCAGACAAGTCGCCGTGGCTTCTTGCTTCGCTGATACGGTCAACAATTTCTTGGCGTTTCACCGTTTGCAGATACTTTAATCTTTCTTTTGCTTCGTTATACCCTTTTTGCGTCATGAAAATTTGCTTTTCAGCCATAAAAACTCCTTTTGTTCCCAGTTTTTTATATTTACGGTGTTCGCTTTGCGCCCTGTGTTTTCCTGTCCTGCTCTTATCATAAAAAAAAGCGCAGAAAGCGAAAAAAACCGCTTGATGCGGAACGTCAAAAATCAACCGTGACCTGTTTGATTTTCGCAAAAAGTCACGGCGTAATTTCTTTTGTAGCTTTATTATATAGTATTTTATGCAGTTTGTCAATGTTTTTTGCTTGTTTTACAAGAAAATCACAGCCATTTTACCGCATTTTTATATATTTTTCATAAAATTCGACATTTTTTCAAACGCTTTTGCAAGCGACGTCATACTCGTAGCATAGGAAAGACGCACGTTGTTTGCGCCAAATTCCCCAAACGCGCTGCCGGGAACAACTGCCACTTTTTGTTCTTTTAATAAACTTTCGGCAAATACTTCTCCGCTTAATCCCGTATTTTTCACGGACGGGAACGCATAGAATGCGCCGCGCGGTTCAAAACAATGAAAACCGATTTCACGCAAGCTATTCAACACGAATTTACGGCGCATATCGTAGGAATCGCGCATTTCTTCCACGGTGGCGAAATGGTCGCCAAACCCGTCGTTCAACGCCTCGATTGCCGCATACTGCGACGTAATGGGCGCGCACATAATGCCGTATTGATGAATTTTGAACATCGCCTCGTCAATTTCCTTGGGGGCGCAGGCATAGCCCAAACGCCAGCCGGTCATAGCAAACGCCTTGGAAAAACCGCTTACGTACACCGTGCGCTCCTGCATACCGGGGAGTGAAACGATACTCGTATGTTTTTGCCCATAAGTAAGTTCCGCGTAAATTTCGTCGGAAATGACAAGCAAATCGTGCTTAATAACCACTTTGGCAATTTCTTCCAAATCCGCCTTATCCATAACCGCGCCCGTGGGGTTGTTGGGATAGGTTAAAATAAGCGCCTTTGTTTTGGGTGTAATCACCTTTTCTAAGCATTCCGCTTTCAACACGAAATTGTCTTCTTCACGGCATTCCACAGCCACCGCTTTGCCGTCCGCCATCGTAACGAGCGGTGCATACGAAACGTACGCGGGGTCAGGGATAAGCACTTCATCGCCGTTTTCCACGCAGGCACGGAGTGCCAAATCGATCGCTTCGCTGCCGCCAACGGTAATCAAAATGTGTTTAGGGTCAAATTGCAGGGCAAAACGTTCGTCTAAATAGCGGGAAATCAAACCCAAAAGCTTAGGCAAACCGCGGTTGCCCGTGTATTGTGTATAGCCGCGCTGCAGGGAAGTGATTGCCGCTTGACGTACTTTCCAAGGCGTGACAAAATCAGGCTCGCCTACACCCAAGGAAATAGCGCCCTCCGTTTCCTGCACGATATCGAAAAATTTACGGATACCGCTCGGTTTTAATAATTTAGATTTTGTATTGACAAAACTACGCATGGTTCTTTCTCGTTATATTTATTATACTTGTTATACTTGGATTTGGTTGCGTTTATCGGCGTCTTCTTTTTCCGTCAACACGCCTTCAATTTTATATTTTTTCAAAATGAAATGCGTAGCGGTCGACAGCACGCCGTCAAACGTGGAAATGCGCTCGGAAACAAAACGCGCTACCTTTTGCAAGGACGTGTCTTCCAAAAATACCGCCAAATCGTACGCGCCGCTCATAAGATACACGGCTTTTACTTCGGGGAAGGAAGAAATTTGCGCCGCAATACCGTCGAAACCTTCCTTCTTTTTGGGGTTTACCTTGACTTCAATCAACGCTTCCACCAAGGAATTTTCCGTTTTTTCGCTGTTGATAATGGCGGTGTATTTGACGAGTACGCCGGCCTTTTCTAATTTTTCAATGCATGCAAGCACTTCGTTTTCCGTCACGGAAAACATCGCCGCCATTTGTTTGGCGGTAATGCGCGCGTCAGTGGTCAAAACATTCAAAACGTTTTTTTCAAGCGTAGACATAAGTAAAATCTCCTTTTTAAGGTTGTTTTTCGTTGTGGGTTAAATCATGTGTTCTAAAAACAAATGGTCGTAGCCGAGGCTTTCGACGAAATCCCTTGCTACGAATTTTACGTGGTTGAATTTTGCAAAATTAAAAATATGCGTTTTCGTTAAAACGGGCGTAGGAACGTCCATTTTGTCGCAAATTTCTACCAAATAGTCAAAAAAGTGCGAATAAGTCAATCTCTCGTCCTTTTCGTACACCATTTGTTTGCAAATTTTACCGTCAGTAATCAGTTTCACCCAAATTTTCATGGAAATATTATACATCAATTTTTAAAAAAAGTAAAGGGATTGCACGGAAAAAACCACGCTTTTTTCTTGCGCTTTGCCGTATATTTCAAAATTTGCGCGCATACGATAAACCAAGTTGGTAAAAAAGCTTGCGCGGCGGCAAATATTTTTTACAAAAACATCGGTTATTTTACAAAAACTGCGAAATTTTTACACGAAAAACCCTGCTATGATAAAGGAGCGTTTCTTATGCGAAATAAAAACAAATTATCTGCTTCTATCTGGTTGCCTGCC
>JAZQWZ010000141.1:0-2036 GCA_045632625.1 Candidatus Scatosoma sp.
AATTTCAAGCATACCTTAATTTCCTTTTGTGTATTATTCGCAAAAACCGAACGTATAAATCGCTTCGGCTATGGCGCCTTCTTCGTTGGTAGATTGTAAAACGGTTGCAGATTGTTTTAATTCTTTCGCCGCATTTTGAACTGCTAAGCCAAGCCCCGCCTTTTCTATCATCGGTAAATCATTCCATTGATCGCCGATACCGATTGTTTTTTCCAAAGGCACATTGTAGTGATTTGCCATAAATTGCAATGCAGTACCTTTAGAATAAGACGCATGTACCACTTCTACCAAATATTCCGCACTTTTCGTTACAGTGGAGTTGGGTAATCCTAAATCGATAAGCGCTTGAAAAACAGCTTGATTTTCTTCAGGGGCAACCATTGCTAAAATTTTATAAACAGGCATTTTTGTTTGTTTTAAAAACTGCGAAAGCGGTTTATCCACAACAACTGTTGCTTTTTCGCGCACCATCTTTTCGTATAAACGCAAAAACTCGTCGTCCATATTCGAATAAAAATCCCATAAATCATACACGTGAATATGAATACCAAGCGTTTCTAATTTTTCACATACAGCAATCGCTTCTTCGTGTACCATCGTGCCCTGCATAACGGGTGTTTTCGTTTCTACATCCACGATAATTGAGCCTTGACAACAAGAAACCAAACCTTTTAACCCAAGCTCTTCTACTTGATGAATAATTCCCGATGGCATACGCCCCGTGGAAATAGCAAATTTACCGCCGTTTTCTACGTAATCACGGATTGCGTTCTTATTTTTTTGCGTAATGACCCCGTTTTCACAAACCAACGTTCCGTCAAAATCGGAAACAATCAACTGATAATTTAACTTCTTCACTTACAGTTCTTCCTTAAAAAATGTGTATATCTTTTTGGCAAGCTCTTCCCCGATGCCATCCGCTTGGGCAAGTTCTTTCACGCTTGCACGCATAATTTTATCAATCGTGCCAAACGCTTGCATAAGCGCAAGCTGTTTCTTTTTACCGATACCGTCAATTTCCTGTAAAACGGATGCCAAATTACGCTTAGAATGCAAATTACGGAAATAGGTAATGGCAAATCTATGCGCTTCGTCACGCAGGCGTTGCAATACCTTTAATGCGTAATCCTTTTTATCTAGCTTGATACTTTCTTCGCTATACAGCGTAAAAATTTCTTCGTCGCGTTCGGCAAGAGAAATAAGCTCAATATCGTGTATGCCCATTTCGTCAAACACTTCCTTAATCGCCGAAAGCTGCCCTTTACCGCCGTCGATTACCATTAAATCGGGCTTAGGAAAGCGTTCTTCCTCGTCCGTACCAAACTTAGCAAGCCGACGTCGCATCATTTCTTGATGAGACGCGTAATCGTTCGCCCCTTCGACGGTGCGTATCTTAAAGCGGCGATAGCTATTTTTATCCGCCTCGCCGTCGATAAACACGACCATAGAACCAACCTTATCCACACCGCTGATGTTGGAAATATCGTAGCATTCCATACGTTTGGGGTAGCGTTTTAAGCCCAGTAGCTCTTTCAATCGCATGCAGGCGTTTTTTGTCATATCATTCTTATGCTGAATGCTAGCGATGGATTTAGATAAATATTCTTCTGCGTTATGTTCCGCCATTTCTAAAAGCTGTTTTTTAACGCCTTGTTTCGCCAGTACAATTTCCACTTTTTTACCAAACTTTTCCAAGAAATATCTTTCCAAAAGCTGCTTTTCGCAATACTCTTGTACGATAATTTCCTGCGGTAACTCGTGAGTGTTATAAAACTGAATGATAAACGCTGTGAGCGCATCCGCTTCCGAAAGCGAACAATCTTCCAACGCAAAATTGCTTCCGCCTTGCATAATGCCGCTACGCGTAATTAAAACGTTGACAGCAGAATAAATATAGTTGGTTTTCAAAGCGATTACATCGGCATTGATTGCCCTGTTGAGCGACGTGATACGTTTTAGTTTCAATTTGGAAAGCATTTGCAGTTTTTCACGGTACTGCATAGCAAGTTCAAATTCTTCTTCCTCTGCAAACTTTG
>JAZQWZ010000142.1:0-5728 GCA_045632625.1 Candidatus Scatosoma sp.
TGGAAGTGCTAAACGTAACATTATTGTTACCACTAACGGAATTCACATAATAACCATCCGACAGTTTCAAATAATATTGATTAGCTTTACCCGCATCTTCAAACATTATTGTAATAGCCGAAGCTTTATCACCGATATTCAAATAACTATTACCAGTGCCAGCTCTACCCGTAATATATTTATTATCTTCCACACTCTTCAAATAATAAGCTTTACCAATTTGAGGGAATGCGCTTGCCGCAGATTGTACAGTAATTACACCATTCTTTGTTATAGGTTCTGACGTTGCAGTCCCTACCGTTGCCGTTATGGTTGCCGTCAAGGCAAGTTCAACACTATCCGCATCAGGCAATTTGGTAATCGTTACCTTAGAAGTTGCAACATCCAAAGTTGCATATTCATTCGCGGTCATTGACCAAGTTACCGTTACGCCTTCTTCTTCAGTAGTAGGCAACTGAATAACAGTACCTATTTTCTTAGCTGTTTCATCTACAACCAACGAATCCGCAACATTGTTTGCAAGGTTCTTCGCTTTTACTTCATTCGTAAGAGGGATTTTCTTATAGGTAAGCGTCATTGATTTAAGACGCACTTGGTTAGCACCAGCAACGTCCAACCTAAGCTGTTGGTATTCCTCTCCATCAAAGTTTACGATGTAATCATTATACGAAGTAGACGTTATCGAAACATCTTGAATCAACGTCCAAGTATCACCATTGTCATTGAAACCATATACATTCAACGTATCCACTTTGTAACCAGCATTAAATTCAAGCCCCGTTGCAACACCGTCACATTTAATAATGGCATAACCATTATACGTACTACTCGAATAAATACGAAGTTCCGAAGTAAAATGGCAATCCGTCGTGTACATCGTTACATCATCAAGCTTATGTTCTTCGTTATCAGCATATTGCGTACCAGCCGTATAGTTTGCAAACGTGTACGTTTTGGTTTTCTTTAAATATTCACCAACTTGTTCAAGCGTTGCTGTTCCTGCTAATATATTTTTTTCTGCCGTTTCCGCGATAGAAGAAGATTTCGCTTCCGTTTCGCATGCTACGCCATCAATCGTTGCAAATGCTTGTGCCGTTACTTCCGTTACGTAATCGGCGTAGGGAATGTTCAACAAAACAGTGTTCCAGCCGTAGCCTTGGTTAAGGCTTTCAGAACGCCACGTCGTTGCGGGCACGTCCGTCGTATGAGCTTTGCCTTCCGATGTAGTCAACGTAATTTTCGTGTATGCATTTTCTACTTTTGCACCTGCGGGTACGTCTACCTTAAAACGAAGACCGCTGTCTACGCCTTCCTTCGTCGGATCATCCAAACGAACAGACGTTGATGAAATTTCAAAGCCGTCCAACGTAGCCGCTGCGTCAGCCGTTACGTTCGCTGCGCCAAAACCGATGCAAAGAGATGCCGCGCATGCAAGCGTTGCAATACTAAACCATTTCATTTTCTTGTTTGCCATGATTTTTTCCTCCTTAGTTACCATAAGTAGGGAAATAAGTCCCATTGTCGCCCGTTTCAGGGTCTACGAATTCTGCCGATTCCGTCAATACGTCTTGGAAATCGAGTTGCAGAATTTCTGCTTCCATGCCTACGTAATCCTTTCTCATGATTTTTATTTCTCCTATAAAAGTTTTTTTGTCGAACAAACTTTTATCTAAAAAGTTTCCTTGGTAAATGTTTGTTTTCGCTTATAAAATAAGCGAAAAAGGGCATGCCCTTGCAAAAATTTCAGCAAAAACTTTAAATTCCTACATTATATATGATAACACAAAAAAAACAATCCGTCTACTTTTTACGGACCGTTTTTTATTTTTTTATAAAATATTTTATATTTTCACAAATCTCGGCACTTTTTTACCGTCAATTTCCACCATTTCCGTCCACATACTTGCAGGACGCACCCACAATTTGCCTTCGCCATACAACGCACGATATACCACCATTTCTTCGCAGGTTTCCGAATGATACGCTATATCTACCACTTGATATTCTCCGCCCTTAAAATGACGGTATTTGCCTTTTTCAATCGTTTGCATACGTAATTTCTCTCACAAGCGTTTTTTCTTCGCCTTGCGGTACGTTGTACACCCCTGCCTTGTCGTAAATTTCTTGGGGAGCACTACCTGCCAAATCAGGCAAATTCGTCCAAGGCTCGATACAAATATATTTGCTATCCGCCGTAGCGCGCCAAATAAGCAGGTTTGCAAAACCGTCAAAGGTGAGCGTAGCCAGCGTTTTGCCGTCCGCCGTTTGCAACTGCGCCTTACGCGATTGTAAATCCTTGAAGATAAGCGTTCTGCCTTCCGCTAAATATTCCTTCGGTAATTTCAGGGCGGGTATATTTTCGCCGTAGCACACCTTTTCGCCTGTCAAAAATCCGTCGTCGTCATGGCTGCAATGGATAAGCGTTTCCCTGTTTTCAAACGCAATTTGATAGCCATCCACGTCGTTTTCAAGCGCAAAGGAATCGTGTCCGCCGCAAGCAAAAGGCAACGGTGCTTTACCGTCGTTTTTCACTGTATACGCGATTTTCAAGGTGCTTTCGATGAGTTCATACGTTACCTTAAACGTGAAATCAAACGGATACACGCTTTTCGTTTGCTCGTTGGCTTTGCATACGAACGTAATGGCGCTAGCCGAAATTTCTTCGGGAATAAAGGGCGTTTTCTTGACGAAACCGTGCGCAGGTATATCGTACGTTTTACCTGCTACCGTCATGCCGAAATGTCCGCAAACAGGGAAAAGCAGGGGCGCTGTATCTTTCCACGCTCCGTTTTCGTTTTGCCACGCGCGTTCCTTGCCGTGATATTTCACGCTCTTGATTTGCGCGCCAAACGCATCGATTTGCACCTGCAAAATACCGTTTTCAATACAATGCAACATAGTTTTTCCTTTATTTATGTTTACTTAAACACTTTACAAGCACTGCTTTTTGCACGTGCAGTCTGTTTTCCGCTTGGTCGAAAATTTCGTTTGCGTGCGCTTCAAACACCTCGCCCGTAATTTCTTCTTCACGATGTGCGGGCAAGCAATGCAACACCAACGCTTTTTTGTCGGCAACCGCCATTACGCCTGCATTGATTTGGTAGTTTTTGAAGATTTTTTTGCGTTCTTCTGCTTCCGCTTCCTGCCCCATAGACGCCCAAACGTCGGTGTAGAGTACGGTTGCCCCGCTTGCCGCTTCTTCCACACTTTCCGTGCAGGTGAATTTGCCGTTTTTCTTTGCCCATTCCATAATTTTCGCATCCGGCTCGTAGCCCTTGGGGCAAGCCACGGATACTTCCATACCCATTTTAATACCGCCCACAATCAAGGAGTTGGTCATATTGTTGCCGTCGCCGATATAGCAAAGCTTATTGCCTTCCAAACCGCCGAAATATTCTCTAATGGTCATAAGGTCGGCAAGCACTTGGCAGGGGTGACAATAATCGGTCAAACCGTTGATAATGGGAATAGAACCGTATTTTGCCAAATCTTCCACTTCCTTTTGTTCAAAGGTACGGATCATAATGCCATCAAGATAGCGCGAAAGTACGCGCGCCGTATCCTGCACGGGCTCGCCTCTGCCGATTTGTAAATCGCGGGCGCTTAAAAACAGTGCACTGCCGCCCAAATCGTACATACCTACTTCAAAGGAAACGCGCGTACGCGTAGACGCTTTGGAAAAAATCATACCCAAGCGTTTATTTTTGAGCAAAGGATGGTCAATGCCGTTTTTCTTTTCAAATTTCAGCTGGTCTGCCAAGTTCAAAATTTCGTTGATTTGTTTTTTAGAAAGGTCTTGTAATTTTAATAAATGCATTTATTTTCCACACTCTTCTTTTAAGATTTTTATTGCTTTTTGTAATTGTTCCATAGGGATATTCAAGGCAGGCAGCAAACGAACCTTGTGCTTGGCTTTAATCACCAAAACGCCTCTTTGCATACAAGCGGCAATCACTTCGCCTGCGTCCTTTTGCGTTTCAATACCCAGCATCAACCCCATGCCCGACACGCTTTTTACGCCTTTCGCCTTTTGCAGTTCGCTGATGATATATGCACTCTTTTCCCTTACGCTTGTAAGCAGGTCTTCATCGATACGGTTTATAATGGAAAGCGCACCTGCCGCCGCTACGGGATTACCGCCGAACGTAGAACCGTTTAACCCCGGCGTGAACAGCATTTCCGCTTTTTCGCCCAGCATGGTCGCACCGATGGGCAATCCGCCGCCCAAGCCCTTTGCCGTGGTTACTACGTCGGGCGTGATGCCGTACGCCATAAACGCATACAGTTCACCCGTTCTGCCGTTGCCTGTTTGCACTTCGTCGATGACAAGCAATAAATCGTTGTCCTTGGCAAGCCCTGCAACCTGTTGCACGTACTCTTTGTCAAGTGCCGTTACACCGCCTTCACCCTGTACGAGTTCCAGCATAATGCCGCAGCATTTATGCGTGTTCACAAGCGTTTGCATATCTCGTATGTCGTTGGGCTCGGCATGCACGAATCCCTGCGTCATAGGCGTGAAATGTTCGTGGAATACGTCCTGCCCCGTTGCCGAAAGCGTGGTGATCGTTCTGCCGTGAAAACTGTTTTTTAAGGTGATGATTACGTTGTAATCCTTGCCTTTTGTCAGTTCGCCGTGCTTTCTTGCCGCTTTGATCGCGCACTCGTTGGCTTCCGCGCCCGAGTTAGAGAAAAACACCTTTTTCATACCTGTTCTTTCGCACAGTGTTTGCGCAAGCAAAGCGCACGGCGCGTTGTAATACAGGTTGGACGTGTGCTGAATGTTGTCCAGCTGCGCCATCACTGCTTGTTTCCAAGCCCCATCCGCAATACCAAAGGTATTGACGGCAATGCCCGTGCCTAAATCGATGTATTCCTTGCCGTTTTCATCGTATACGAGCGAGCCGTTCCCCTTGACAAGGGAAAGCGGAAACCGCGCGTAGGTGTTGGCAACGTATTGTTTGTCTATTTGTTGAATGTTCATGGTTTTTCCTGTTGTGGGACTTATGCCCCTGTTGTGCGTTTCGCTTGTTACCAGCAAAAAAGTTTACCGTTAAAACGGGTAGATGCGAGCAAGACAAGACAACCGCGGCTTTCCCGACGGGAGTTTACTTCGGCGTAAACGAGCAAGGGAAAACGCAAGGTTAACGCTGTATTGCGACGCATATACACGTTTCGTTTATTCCAAGCAGAATTGTGTATCGTTAAAACGTGGTAGAGTGCGGCAGGTTACCGCAAACATCGGGTTGCCCCCGACGGGAATTTACAAGTAGTAAATGAGCAAGGGTGCGTTCCGATTTTGCGGATAAGATGCCGTGCTATACACGTTTGGCCTGTTATAAGCTTAAATGTGGTGGCCTGAGACGAACATTGTACGTACGCCCTCATCGGTCAAAGTTTCGATTAAGATGGCGTGCGGAATTCTACCATCAATGATAAACACTTTTTTTACGCCGCGGCGAATGGCTTCGATACAGCAATTTACCTTGGGAATCATACCGCCGCTAATAACGCCGTCACGAATAAGCTTGGGCGCGTCGGAAACGTACACCTTGGGAATGAGCGTAGAAACGTCGTCCTTATCACGAAGCAAGCCCACGATATCCGTCATGGAAATTAAGCTTTCCGCTTTCAATTCCCCTGCAAGGCGCGCCGCCACCGTGTCCGCATTGATGTTGTAGGTGTTGTTTTCTTCGTCAAAACCCACGGTCGATACTACGGGAATGTAGCC
>JAZQWZ010000143.1:0-1979 GCA_045632625.1 Candidatus Scatosoma sp.
GAAATGGAAAACATGATGTACAAAATCGAAGGGGAAGATTTGTACCTTATCGGTACGTCCGAACACTCGATGATAGGCCGTTTTATGGGACAAATTATCGACGGCAACAAACTGCCCTTGGCAATGACCAGTTATTCGCCTTGTTTTAGAAAGGAAAAGGGCGCGCATGGCATCGAAGAACGCGGTATTTATCGTATTCACCAGTTTGAAAAGCAAGAAATGGTGGTGGTTTGCCGTCCCGAAGAAAGCGACGAATGGTACGAAAAGCTTTGGAGCTACACCGTAGAGCTTTTCCGTTCCTTGGACATTCCCGTTCGTCAGCTTGGCTGTTGTTCGGGCGACTTGGCGGATTTGAAATATAAGAGCTGTGACGTGGAAGCGTGGAGCCCCCGCCAACAAAAATATTTTGAGGTGGGCTCGTGTTCCAACTTAACGGACGCGCAAGCAAGACGTTTGGCGATCCGTTATAAAGACAGCGACGGCAAGGTGAAACTTGCGCACACCTTAAACAACACGGTAGTTGCGCCCCCTCGTATGTTGATTGCGTTTGTGGAAAACCACCTGCAAGCGGACGGAAGCGTAACCATTCCCGAAGCATTGCGCCCGTACATGGGTGGCAAGAGCGTGATTACCCCCACGAAATAAACGAAATATAAAAGGACCGCCCCCAACCAAGCGGTCTTTTTTACGGAAAGGAAAGATAAAAGGAAAGCGCATGGAATACTTGTTTTTTGACATCGAATGCGCAGGCGTATTTAAAAACGTAGCGAAAATTTGCGCGTTTGGGTACTGCTTGGTCGATGAACAATTTCATATTTTGGATAAGCAAGATATCCTGATAAACCCCAAAGGAAATTTCCATTTGACGGACAGAAAGGGGGAGCAGGGTATCGTTTTGCCGTACAAATATGAAGATTTTAAAACGTATCCCACCTTTCCCGAGCTTGCAGGACGTATTTACGGTTTGTTGCAGGCGGAAAACCGCTTGGTTGTCGGACATGCGTCTATGAACGACGTGAAATATCTCAATTTAGAAAGCAAGCGTTTTTCCTTGCCGTCTTTTAAGTTCGCGTTTGCCGATACGCAGTTTTTATATATGAACCAAATCGGGGAATTTTCCCGTCAATTTGGCTTGGGTGTAATCGCGCAAAATTTGGGCGTAGAATTTACCCCCCACCGCGCGGTGGATGACGCGTACGCGACCATGAAAGTGGCGGAAGCTATGTGCAAAAAGGAAAATTTGTCACTGCCTGCACTTATAGAAAAATATCAAATTACGCTTGGGCAAATTGACGATTATCAAGTGCAACAAACTTCGTCCGTTGGCTTTTCAGCGTTTAAAGCGGAGCGGGAAAAGAAAAAGGAAGCGCGGGAAAAGGCGCGCGCGGCGTTCCATATTTTTGCGGACAGAGCCAAGCGTAAACGCGCCAAAGACGGCGTTTTAAAAAACAAACGCGTGTGCTTTTCGCATTTGTTGGAATTAGAGCAACCGCTTGTCAACTCGCTTTTGACGGCGGCGCTTGCGCAAGGCGCACTCGTAAGCTTCCGCGCGGAAGAATGCGACGTGTACGTGTGCTTTGACAGTGAAAATGATATGCGTAAGGCTTCGGCGGAGCGCGTGGGAGCAAAAGTATACGCCGCCAACGAATTTCAAGCGTTTTTGGGGGTGGAAGCGTGAGTATTTTGCCCTTGCAATTTATGCAAAACATGAAAAAACAGCTTCCTGAAAAGGAATGGGAAGCGTTTTTTGCCGTGTATACGCAAAAACCCTATAAAGGGGTGCGTTTAAACCCGCTTAAAGGGGGCAGGGACGCAATCAAACAGTTTTTGCCGTTTTTAGGCGAACAAATTGCTTGGGAGCAAAACGGCTTTTATACCGACGAAGAAAAGGTGGGCGGGCACCCCTTGCATTTTGCAGGGGCGTTTTATTCGCAAGAACCGTCCGCGATGTCCGCAGCGCCGCTTTTACAGGTGCAACC
>JAZQWZ010000144.1:0-11559 GCA_045632625.1 Candidatus Scatosoma sp.
AGGGCAGTTTGCGGTGCGCTTGCGCGGTAAACAATCGGACGATTTTCAAAAAACGGTCAACGAAATCAAATCGACCTTTGAAGGCATAAAGGTTGATCTTAAATAAGAAAAAATTACAAGATAAACTTGGAGGAAAAAGAAAATGGCAGGATTTAAAGGCGGAAACAACAACATGCAAAACTTGATGCGTCAGGCACAAAAGATGCAGGAAGAAATGGAAAAGACGGCGGAACTCTTGGAAGATTGGGAAGTCGTTGGTACGGCGGCTGGCGAAGCGGTTGTTGTATATATGAACGCAAAGAAAATCATCAACGGTATCGAGCTTGACGAAAGCATCGTAGATCCCACCGACGTAGAAATGTTGGAAGACTTGATTATGGCGGCTATCAACGACGGCTATTCTAAGGCGGATAAAGTATACGAAGAAAAGATGGGCAAGTACGGGGATATGGGCTCGCTTGGCGGTATGCTGTAAGGGAAACAGCGAAAAATCCAAAAAGGTATTAGAAAGGTAGACGATGGATATTTATATCGAGCCTATCGGGCGGCTGGTGAACGAATTTTCCAAGCTTCCCGGCGTAGGCAAAAAAACGGCGCAGAGATACGCCTATAAAATTATCGACATGAACGAAGCGGAAGCGCGCGCGTTTGCCGAAGCGATTTTGGGCGTGAAGCGTAAGGTGCGCTATTGCAAGGTGTGCGGCAATTTCACGGAAGAAGAAACGTGCGGTATTTGCCGTAATCGCGACAAGAGTGTGATTTGCGTAGTCAAAGAACCAAAGGATGTAACAGCGATTGAAAAACTGCGCGAGTTTAAAGGCGTATATCACGTATTGCACGGCGTTATCGATCCGCTTTCGGGCGTAGGACCTAATGATATTCGTATTCGGGAATTGCTTGCGCGCATACAGGAAGGCAACGTAAAAGAGGTGATTGTGGCAACCAACCCCGACGTATCGGGTGATGCCACGGCGATGTATATTGCCAAGCTTGTCAAGCCGTTGGACGTTACCGTAACGCGCCTTGCGCACGGTATCCCTATCGGTTCGGAAATCGAATACACGGACGAAGTAACGCTTGCGCGTGCGTTCGTGGAAAGGAACACGCTGTAAGGCGGTTGAAAATAACAATAAGGACAAAAACTATGAAAATTTCAGTGCTTGGTTGCGGGCGTTGGGGCTCGTTTATCGCTTGGTATTTATGCAATCACGGTCACGACGTTTATTCTTGGGGACCGGAAGACGATTATTCCTATCAGGTGTTGAGGGATACGGGGAAAAACGAATACGTTACGTTGGATAAGCGTATTTGTTTAACGTGCGATTTGCAAGAAGCCGTGGAGCATGCGGACGTGATTATCATTTCCATTTCTTCGCAGGGCTTGCGTGGGTTTGCTAAACGCATTTTGCAATTTGACGTATCCAAAAAGAACTTCGTTTTGTGTATGAAAGGCATTGAAGTGGATACGGGCAGCCGGTTGTCGCAAGTGCTGGTGCAAAGCGGTATTTCGCCTGAAAAGGTTGCGGTTTGGGTAGGGCCTGGGCATATCCAAGCGTTTACGCAGGGGATTCCTAATTGCATGGTAATTGATTCGTCGAATGAGCAGCTGAAACATACGCTTGCGGACGCGTTTAAAAGTGAACTTATCCGTTTTTATTACGGCAGTGATTTAATCGGCACGGAAATCGGCGCGGCGGCGAAAAACGTTATGGGGATTGTTGCAGGCGTGTTGGACGGCTGCGGTTACGCGTCCTTGAAGGGCTCGCTGATGTCGCGCGGGGCTTGGGAAGTGGCAAAACTTATCAAGGCGATGGGGGGCAACGAGCTTTCAGCGTATGGCTTGGCACATTTGGGCGATTATGAAGCGACGCTGTTTAGTGAATATTCCCACAACAGAAAGTATGGGGAAATGCTGGTGCAAGGCACGAAGTTTGCCAAGCTTGCCGAAGGCGTTCCTACGGCGGCGGCGATGAAAAAATTAGGGGAACAATACGGAGTGGATTTGCCCATTACCAACGCTGTTTACGAGCTTTGTTATCAAGCGGACGAAAGCATTTCCTATCGTGAAAACGCGGAAAAAATGCTTGCAAAGCTTTTCTCGCGCGATACAAAAGTGGAATTTGATAATTGATGCAACTTAAAAATAACACCGTCTTGGTTGTATAGCCAAGGCGGTTTTTCTTTGTATAATTTCTTTATTTTTTCGGCAAATTAGTTATAGAAAGGGTAAGGAGCAAAATAAATATGCATATCAAAATTTTTGACGGCGACGGAAAAACGAGAGAGGAAAGGGAAACGTGTTTTCCTGCGCCGAACACGCAAAAAATGAATAAAACAAGGGGGCAGGTGCGAGATGACGGGTAAAAATAGACAAAATTATAATAAGAACTATATTGCGTACGTGCATTCGTTTGATCCCCCTACGCAGCATTTTAAAAACTGTTTTCGCGCCTTTATGGTCGGGGGACTTATTTGTTGTATCGGGCAGTTTATTCGCTATATGCTGGAAGGCGTGTTTTCCCTTTCGGGGGACGAGCTTGCAGGTGCTACGAGTATTGTGCTTATCTTTTTGGGTACGCTTCTCACGGGGCTTGGCGTATATGATAGAATAGGGCACCACGCAGGCGCGGGCTCTATCGTACCCATCACGGGTTTTGCCAACAGCGTCGCTTCCCCTGCGATAGAGTTTAAAACGGAAGGTATGGTATTTGGTATGGCGGCAAAAATGTTTGTGGTGGCAGGGCCGATTATCGTATTCGGCGTGCTGGCGGGCACGATTGTCGGGTTTATCTATTTGTTATTATAAGGAGTGGATATGCAAACGATTTTTTTTAAAAATAAGCCGACGATTTTGGCTACGGGTACGATTGCAGGACCTAAAGAGTGCGCAGGAATTGTGGGTGCGTACGTGGATAAAACGCTGCTTGACGATAGGTTTGGCGAAAGTAGTTATGAAAAAGCCGAGTGCAAAATGCTGTCCTATGCCATTTCTCGCGCGATTGAAAATGCGAAAAAGCAGGAAACGGACGTGGATATGTTAATAGCCGGGGATTTGCTTAACCAAATTATTTCTGCGTCTTTTGCCGCGCGCGATTTTGATTTTCCGTTTTTAGGCGTATACAGCGCTTGTTCTACGCTTGCTGAAAGCTTGGCGCTTGCGGCTACCTTTATTGACGCAGGCTATTACAAAAATATCGTAGCGGCGACAGGTAGCCACTTTTCGTCCGCGGAACGGCAGTACCGTTTTCCTTTGGAACTTGGCAACACGCGTCCACCGCAATCGCAGTGGACGGTAACGGGCGCAGGCGGCGTTTTTGTGGCAAACGAAGGGGGCAGGGTTGCGATTACTTCCGCTACGTTTGGGAAAGTGGTGGATTTTGGCATCACGGACGTCAATAACATGGGCGCGGCTATGGCGCCTGCGGCGGCGGATACAATCTTGAAACATTTACGCGACATGGGCAGAAAAGCGAGCGATTACGATTTAATCGTCACAGGGGATTTGGGTGCGCTTGGCAGCCGCATTTTGAAAGATTTAACTTGGGAAAAGGGCGTTGATTTACAAAATAATCACGTCGATTGCGGGGAAATTGTGTATAACGTTTTGGAAGATGAATTTCAAGGCGGCAGTGGCGCAGGTTGTAGCGCGGTGGTGTTCGGGGCGTATTTATTCGAGCAGTTGCAACGTAGAAAATTCAACCGCATTTTGCTTGCTACGACGGGCGCGCTGTTATCTACGGTATCCAGTGGTCAAGGGGAAAGTATCCCTTGTATCTCGCATGCTGTTTCCATTGAGAACTTGTAAGCATTTATAATAAAGAACCCCCGTGCGCAAAAATAAGATACGCACGGGGGCTTTATGTTCCTGTTAGATTGTAATCCTTTCACTTTTTAATCGCGTTTTCTTGTTTCCTTTTTGCTTCAAATTAAACTTTCCGCCTGTTTTATAAAGCCGTCCTGTTCGGCCTTGCTGATATTATTCCAAAGCACGTTCCAACCGCACACGCGTATTTGTAAATCTTGATATTTTTCGGGATATTTTTGCGCTTCGCGCAAAGTGTCGGCATCAAAAACGTTGATATGTATTGCGTGGCCGTTTCGTTTTATGAAAGTTGTCAACAGTCCGTACATTGCGTTTAATCCGTCTTCGCCTTTGACTGCGGACGGATGCAAACCCAAATCCAAAGCCACGTCGCCCGTAAACGCCGTTGCATCAATTTTCGTTACGGATAAAATAGCCGCCGTTGCGCCTTCTTTGTTTTGTCCCATAGACGCAGAGCAGTTTTTAGAAAGCTCTTCGCCTTGTTTCCTGCCGTTGGGAGAAGCCGCCGTGAGTGCGCCTTGCGTATAAGACATTCTTGCCACGTGAAATCCACACTGCCATTTTCCGCCGCGTTTTTTTGCATTGGGTTTTCCGCATACGTATTTTGCAATCCACGCAATGATATCTTTTGCGAAACTGTCGGGCAATTCTTTATCGTTTCCATATTTATCGGGATCTTTTAAAAGCTGTAAACGGAACTTTTCATATCCTGCGTAGTTATTGTCTAATATATGGCAAAATTCTTTTAAGGTAAGCTGTTTTTTATCGAAAACGTATTTTTTAACGGCTGTTAACGAATCGGCAACGTCCGCTATAAACCCGCCTGCAAGCCTCGACTCGTTCTCGATCGCGCCTCCCTCTAACGCATCCTTTCCTTTTTCTAAACAGGACGGAATGGTTGCGGATAGCATAGACTGCGGATTGATGTACGCAAGGTAATCTTCGTAACCATTTACCGTTTGCATTGTGCAATCTAAGGCGTGTTTTAGCTGTCTTTTATATTCTTCGTAAAAATCTTGAAACGTCGTGTATTCTTCCACGGCAGGGCTTTGCAGGCCAGCAAACTTTCCCGTAACTCCGTCGCAGCCGCAATGCAGTGCGTATTCAAGCGGTTTTAATAGGTTGATATAATTCATTGCCGGTTCCAAACTTCCTTGCACGGAATATTCGTAACAGCCTTTTACGTTGCATAATCTTGCTTGTTCTTTTGTTGCACCGCTTTTTTCAAGCGCCGTTCGAATTGTGTTGTCGGACACGAAAACGATACTGTTATGTCCACGGCGAATCATATCTAACGCCTTTAATAAAAAGGGTTTAGGCGTACTTTTTGCAACTTTAATTTGGATTTTAGGGTTGTAGAGCGCCATTTTATCGTAAACGTCTAAAAATAGGTAAGAAAGCGCATTGATTTCCGTTTCTTCCGTTTCTTTGCAACCGCCTAAAAAAACGGGTTGGTTCCAGTAATTCCCGATTGCAGTAAATTGCATAAGAAAATATGCCAAATCTTCGCGAATTTCCTCTTCCGTTACGCCGGTCTTCAAATCGTTTTGATAAAAAGGATAGAAAAGTCTATCGAAGTTAGAAAGAGAGCGCACTTGTAACCCTTCGATATGCTCGCATAACATAAAATAGAGATAGCTTACGAGCAAAGCTTCGTAAAAGGTTTTCGGCGGATTGTATTGGATATTGCGCAAGGCGGTAGCCAGCCGTTGTGAACCGTTTGTTCGTTGCGCCAACTTCGCTAAACGACCGATAAAAAGTATAATTGCCTCGTAGGTAATTTTGATGCCTTCAAAAAATGCGTCCTGTTCTTGCGTGAGCGTCTTATTCTTTCTTGCCCTTTCGCTTTCTTCTAAAAGACCGAGAAAACCGAGCTTGAAAATTCTATCCCAAACGGGAACGCTATGGTCGTAGTCTGGCCATATTGTAACAATACCGTCACGTTCAAGTTCTTTTCTCTTTTTTGCAACTTCCGGTATAATTTCATCAAAAACTTGATTATTCCATTTCGCGATAAGCGTTGCGTTTAACGGACGGTCTATTGCATTGATAGCGGGGAAACGGTCACGGCGATCGCAAGCAATTTTGGTGTTTGCCAAAACAAATGCAAACGCTTTTGCTTTTCGAATTGGATGCGGTAAATGCTCAATTTTTTTATCTTCAAGCAAAATATTTGCTTTGAGCGCATTTGCATCCATACCTGTATTTGTTGAAAAAATTTCGTCTCTACGGATAAAACGGGCAAACGCGTTAAAAGGTTTGCTTGTGTCGTGATATTTATTTGAGATATATTGATAGTCAACGTCTTTTATGTATTCCATAAACAAAAACCTCCATTTCCAGTATAGACATTATAATAAAATGTAAAAAAAATGTAAATGACTATTTCTATTTTATTTGACTATTTCGCGACAAAAAGTTATAATATAAGGGAAAAGGAGCGACCATGGATAACGTATTTTTTGAGAAAAAACCAATCGTAACGGAAATTGTTTTAGCCATACTTGTACCTGCCGGAACTGGGGATTCCGTACATAAAAATCGTCCTTCGCACGGCCTTGCGTTTAACGTAAGCGGGGAGAGAGAGTATATTTTTGACGACGGCACTTTGTTACGGGTCAAGGACAACGATCTGATTTATCTTCCTAAACATTCCAGTTATGAAGTAGTTACGAAAACCCACGGGGATATTTACTGTATTAACTTTCAATGCTTGGATGAAAAAGTGCTTTCCCCGTTTACGTTTAACGTTTCAAAAGCGGAAGAGATATTAAAAGCTTATCAAACCGCGGAAAAGGCATGGAAGAGAGGAAAAGAAGGTAGAGAATATTGTGTGTTATCGCAATTGTATAAGATATTTTACGAAATGCGCTGTTTGCAGTCTACACCGTATTTTCCTAAATGGAAACAAGATTTGATAAAACCGGCAATAGAGTATATCCATAAACATTATACGGAAGAGTTAATAAATATGGAAAAATTGAGCGGATTGTGCGGCATTAGCTATGATTATTTGCGGCAACTTTTTGAGAAAATCTACGGCTCTTCGCCGATAAAATATATCAACAACTTAAAACTAAATAGAGCAAAGGAACTTTTATCGTCGGGCTTGTATTCGGTTGGCGAAGTTGCTCTTAATGCTGGGTTTTCGGATTTGAGCCATTTCAGTCGATTTTTCAAGGAAAATATAGGTGTTTCGCCAAGTGAATATAGGTTGAATGGAATAAACGACCGTCTTCAACGTTAAGTCTTTTACGGTTATAAAAAGCTGTGTGGAATAAATTTAAGCCATTTACGCAAAATACTATGGAACCACTAAACGCATATCTTTTGTGAGAGTGGGGCATTGGAAACGGTAAAAGGGGAAAGTTGAAAATGTACAGTGTTTGGGAAATTTTATTTGGGTTTGTCAAAGCGTTTGCGGTGGGCGGACTTATTTGTATGCTCGCGCAAATCGTTATCAATTTCACGGATATTACCGCAGGGAAAATTTTGGTTACGTTTATGCTTTGCGGTGTGGTGTTGCAGGGCTTGGGCTTGTATCAATACTTGGTAGATTTTGCAGGCGCGGGCGCGACAGTGCCCATTAGCGGGTTTGGCTATTTGCTTGCCAACGGCGCGATGCGCGGCGCGGAAAAGGGCTGGTTTGGCGCGTTTACGGGCGCGGCGGCATCCGCAAGCGCAGGCATTTCAGCGGCGGTGATTTTTTCCTATATTATGGCGCTTATTTTCAAATCACGAACCAAGAAAAATTAATAAAAAACGCGCTCCGCAAACACTTTGCGGAGCGCGTAAGCTATGATAAATTTTATTCGTTGTCAGCTTGCGGTTCTATCGTTTCTATGGTTTCAGCCGTTTGTACCGTTTCTTGCGTTTGGTTTGCTTGTTCGTTTTGCTTTTTATTTTGCAAATACTTGCGGATACCCACGATGGCAAAATGCACGACCATACCCACGGCGATTGCCTTTACAAGGTCGAAAATAACCGTCAAAGCAAAGGTTAAACCCAGCACCAAAATATCCCACCAAGGCGCAGTTTTAACAATTTTCACCGCCTTGCGCCATTCGGACATATTATACGCAACAATAAACAAAATAGCGGCGATAATCGGCATAGGAATTAACGCAGCGTAGGGCATCAGCAATACCAAAACCAGCAACAGCACTACGGCGTGCACCATGCCCGAGATAGGGGAACGGCCGCCGTTTCTTACGTTTGCCGCCGTTCTTGCAATAGCGCCTGTTGCAGGGATACCGCCAAAAAAGCTCACGCATACGTTGCCAAGCCCAAGCGAGATAAGTTCAGTGTTGGAATTGTGCTTATCGTCAATCATTTGATCGGAAACCACGCACGAAAGCAAGCTTTCGATGGCCGCCAAAAGCGCGATTGTGAACGCGTCGGGCAAAAGTGCAAGCACTTTTTCGCCTGTGATTTTCGGGAGTGTAAATTTCGGAAGCGACGACGAAACCGTGTACAAGGAGCCGATGGTATTCACAGAAAGCCCGATTAAGCCAACGGTCAACGCGCCGACGAGTACGGCTACCAAGGAGCCGGGGATTTTCTTGGAAACTTTCGGCCAAGCAATCAAAATAGCCAAACCGATAGCGCCGATAAGTACCGCCCACCAGTTAATTGTTCCAAAATGTTTGAACACAAGCGCGGCTTTTTCCATCGTTTCAATGGCGTTCGTGCCTGCGGGATAGGTCAAACCCAAAAAATCTTTCCATTGCCCGATAAACAGCGTAACGGCGATACCTGCCGTAAACCCAACCGTGATGGTATGGGGTATGTACTTAATGAGCGAACCCAAACGGCAAACGCCGAAGATAATCAGGATAAGCCCTGCCATTAGCGTGGCAAGTAATAACCCCTCTACGCCGTGTTTGGCAATGATGCCTGCTACGATAGTAGCAAATGCGGCGGTAGGGCCGGAAATGTTTACTTTGCTGCCCCCAAGCGCGGCAACGACAAAGCCAGCGATAATCGCAGTATATAACCCCATTTCAGGCGTAGCGCCCGACGCGATGGCGAGCGCGATGGATAAGGGCAAGGCAATGATAGCCACGATAACGCCGGCAATCACGTCCGAAAGCACTTGTTTGCCTGTATACCCTTTTAACGAAGTGAACAGTTTAGGCTGAAATATCTTCATGAGTACGTTCTCCTTTTCAAATACCGTATCATTATACTCCAAACTTGGCGTTTCGTCTACTAAAATAAAAGGGCTATGTAGAAAAAAAATGATAAAAAGTATATTTTTATGGAGATAAATTCGCTTTACCGCCAAACACGTCCGATTGTAAGTACGCGTCGGGGATTTCGCCCACGATAACCGATTCGCCCACCAAAACGTCGGTAGTAACGGCAAAATTTTCCGTGCGCGAGGGCATAACGATGCTGATATCCGCAATCACACGCAGGTAGATAGAGTGTTTGGTTTGGTTGATGCCCACGCTTTCAAAGATGGACGAAAATCCGCAGGAAACACTGCTGACGGGGATAATGCGGAAATGAATGCTCGGCCCAAGCCCTGCAAACGCTTCAATGCCCGTCAATGCGCCCAAAGGAATGGGAATGCCGTTCAAGCTTAAATTTTTTAAATTTGCCTGCGAAATGGACGCTGTATCCCGCGCGATTTTATTGATTTTTAACGCGTTAGCCGCAAGGGCGGTAATGTCGCCGTTTTGGTTGCGTTCAATACTCACCAAATCTTCGTAGCGCATACCGTCGCTTAGGGTATAATACACGGCGTCGTTGACGGCAATCGTCGTGCTTGCGCGCATGGTCGCTTCGCTGATAGAAATCAGCACCCGTGTAACGTTGCGTTGAAAATAAATAAACAACAATACACCGATAAACAAGATAATCAATAGAAATAGGATAAGTTTGCGCCGTTTTCGTCCAAAATGCAGTTTACGGTTTTCGCACGGCTTTTCTTGTTTTGATTGCCGATATATAGGCAAATCGTATTCGTGAAACCTGCTCATTTTTCGTTGCGTTCAGGGCTATCGCCTTTATCGTCTTCGCCCCCCGAAAGCAAAGCGGATAAAATAACGGTGTTTCCGCAAGTAAATTGCGCCGCTTCCAAAGCAGCGACAAGCTCCTTGTCTAAAACGGTTTTTTCTATTTCTTTGGGAAGTAAATGCAGCTCGTTTTCCCGTAAAACACGGCATAAGCCTTTTTTACGGAAATATTCCGCGTTTTGCAGCTGGTCACCGCGCGTTTGCTGTTCCAAAGGTATCAACAAAGACGGTTTTTTTAGCGCCAAAAGCTCGAATACCGTGCCTGCCCCTGCACGCGAAATTATCACGTCCGCCGCGGCGTACAACCTACCCATGTCCGTGACGAATTCAAATTGTTGATAATTTTTTACGTCCGTTTTGACCGTGTTTCCTTTCCCGACTACGTGTAGAACGTAATACGCCTGCGTCAAAGCGGGAAGGTGCTTAAAAATGGCTTTATTGATAGGTTTACTACCGCTGCCGCCGCCAAAAATAAGCAATACGGTGGCGCAAAAGGGAATACCCAACTGCCTGCGCGCTTCCGCTTTGGTGGATGAGAATACGATTTGGCGGATAGGCGCGCCGCTATGTTCGCCTTTTTTTAAGCGCTTCGCCGTTTCCGGGAAAGAAGTGAATACACGCTTGCAAAAGGGCGCGGATAAACGGTTGGCAAGCCCTAAGGATAAATCGCTTTCGTGGGCGTAGCAGGGGATTTTTAACTGTTTCGCGGCGACAACGACGGGTAAGCCTACGTACCCGCCCTTGGAAAACACGGCGGTGGGCTGATATTCCTGCAATGCTTGCTTGGCTTGCTTTACGGCTTTGAAAAATGCGGACGGAATTTTCATATTGCGCTTGAATGCCGAAAAACCGCCCCCGCGGATGAGTTTAGGGCAGGTAATTTGAAAATAGGGCACGTTCCACGGCGCAATTAACTGCTTTTCGATGCCGTCCGTACCGATATACGCCACTTCCGCGCTTTTTTTGGACAAAATTTCTTCCATCAGCGCCACGTTCGGCAACACGTGCCCCGCGCTTCCGCCACCCGTAAACATAATTCTTTTCATCACGTTTTCCCCCTTATCACTTATTATATTATAGCCACAAACCGCGCCCCGTATGCCGGTTTTAGTGATAATGCTATGCAGTTATCAGTGATGATTGCCTTTCGGCAAGTTATAAGCTGTTGTCGTAACGTTGTTTTATCTCTCAGTCACTGATGCGATAGCGTCCTTTGCACAAAGACGCACAAAAAATCCCTCCTTATGCAAAGGAGGGCGGGGGATTGTTTCAGGTTTACTTTTTGGCGTACAAATCCACCAAATTCAGCACGACTTGCACGGCTTGTTGCATTTCTTCCACTACGGCAAATTCGCGAACGGAATGCGCGTTATGTCCGCCTGTAAACAGGTTGGGGCAGGGCAAGCCCATAAACGACAGCGTGCAACCGTCCGTGCCGCCGCGTACGGGCGTGTCACTCACCGTGATACCAGCTTGTTCATACGCTTTGCGCGCGTTTTCAATCAAGTGGAAATGCTCTTTTATCACTTCGCGGCAGTTGAAATATTGATCGCGGATACGCACGCGGACGGCGTCTTGTCCGTATTCGTCCGCAAGCATTTTGCAGATGCTTTTCACGTGTTGTTTGCGTTCGGTAAAGGTCTGCATATCGTGGTCGCGGATAATCAAGGCGATTTCGCCGCTTTCCACTTCTGCTTTCACGTATTCCACGTG
>JAZQWZ010000145.1:0-16455 GCA_045632625.1 Candidatus Scatosoma sp.
CCGTTTTAAAGCTGTATCAAAGCATTGCGCCCTCTATCGTGTTTTGACCACAAACGGAGGGGCGTTTTTGGGCGGATAAATGGTGTAGGGATGAAAAGCATACCTATCATCAATTTTTGTTGAAATCGGTTGGAAAGAAAGTATTTCCTATGAGTTATACGACGATTGTAGATATGGCGGATTTATCTATTACCTTTGAAAAAGTGTTCGATGAAGCAGATTAAAAACACCTTTATAGGAGAAAAATTATGATTAAGATTACAAATTATCAACAACTCAAATCCTATTTCGACGTGCCCCAAGAAGCGTTGGATTTTTTGGCGAATGCAAACAAGGATACGCAGTGTGGTAAATATGTATTCAGCGACGATTGCTTTATCAACGTGATCACGGTAGAAACAACAGCGGAAGCGACCAAGATGATGGAAGCGCACGTACAATTTGTCGACGTGCAATTTATGCTTGACGGAGAAGAAAAAATTTACTATACCGATAAAACGGCGTTGGAACTTGGTCAAGAATACGACGAAAAGAAGGACCGTTCTTTCTATAAATGGACGAAAGCGGACGAGGTAACCTATAAAACGGGCGAAGGCGTGGTATTATACCAAAACGAAGCGCACTTGCCCGGTTGTGCGGTAGGCGCACCTATGACCATTAAAAAAGCGGTTATTAAAATTAGAAACTAAACGCAAAAAAGGGATAGCATGTATAACAAATCTTTGCTGGATAAACTGGATAGAAAATTTGGGCGGTACGCCATCAAGAATTTGATGACGATTATCGTTTTCGGTACGCTTGGCGTGTGGCTGTTCGATATGGTTTTGAGTATACGCGCGGGCGTGTTTCTTAGCGATTACTTGTATTTTGATCGCGCGGCGATTTTGCGCGGACAGGTATGGCGGCTTGTTACGTTTATATTTGTGCCGTCAAGCTGGCAGTTGTTCTACCTTGCCGTTTCCCTATATTTTTACTGGCTTATCGGTAACAGCTTAGAAAGTGAATGGGGATCGTTTAAATTTGACGTATTTTATTTATGCGGCGTGCTTGGCTCGGTGGCGTTTGGGTTTATCACAGGGTTTGCTACGGCAGAATATTTGAATATGTCGCTGTTTTTGGCGTTTGCCATTTTATATCCTGACCATCAGGTTTTGATGTTTTTCCTTATTCCCATCAAGATGAAGTGGCTTGCTTTGGTGGATTTATTACTTTTGCTTTTTTGGTTTGTCGTGGGCAGTTGGCCCGTTCGTGTTGCGCTGCTTGTTGCGTTTGCGAATATCGCGCTGTTCTTCTGGAAACGCGCGTATTACCGTGTAAAAAATTATTTTCGACGCCGAAAATGGAAAAAGCAATCTAAGCGTCCCGACGATAACGAATATCCCTTTGATTTGTAATAGGAGCAAATATGCGTAGCAGAGATCACGAAAGAAAAATACAAAAACGCAGTGGGCAGGTACGCGACGAACGCGACGTGGCACCCAAATATACGGCAAATTATAAAGTCAATTACAGCGATACGCTGTTGGCGTTTTTGCTAAAAAAATGCAATACGTCGCGCAACAACGTGAAATCACTTTTGGCGCGCAGACAAGTGCTGGTAAACGGCAATTTGGTAACGCAGTTTGATTATCCTTTAGCAAAGGACGACGAGGTGAAAATTTCTAAAACGTCGGTGGCTGGCGCGGTACGCAGCGCGCCGGTTAATAAGGCAAAACAAAAACCTGTCTTGTCCGTGCGTAGCGGTGGGCTTGGCAATTTGAAAATTATTTATGAGGACGAAGATTTTATCGCAGTGGATAAGCCGGAGGGTTTACTTTCCGTGGAAAGCGATAAGGATACCGAGAGTGCGTATTTTTACGTTTCATCCTATTTGGCGGCGCAGGGTAAAAACGTGCGTCCGTACGTATTGCACCGCATTGACAAGGAAACGTCGGGCGTGCTGGTATTTGCAAAGAATATTAAATTGCATTCTATGCTGAAAATGCACTGGAACGAGTTGGTTTCTTTACGTGAATATTACGCTGTGGCGGAAGGCGTTTTTGCTGTGAAAGCGGATACGATTGTTTCCTACTTAAAAGAAAATAAAAACAATTTAACCTATTCGACAAACGACCCGACGGGGCAAAAGGCGATTACCCATTACGAAGTGCAAAAGCAAACGGATGAATTTTCGCTTTTGCGTGTAAAAATCGATACGGGCAGAAAAAATCAAATCCGCGTGCATTTAAAAGAAAAAGGGCATTCGATTGTCGGTGATGAAAAATACGGGCACACCAAGGACCCGTTGAAACGGTTGGGCTTGCACGCGTCGGCGTTGGAATTTGTGCATCCTATCACCAAGCAAGTGCTGTGTTTCCGAGCGCCCGTGCCTGCCTCGTTTAGAGAATTGTTTAACAGGTGAACGTATGAAAAAGATAGCAAGCTTTACAGTCAATCACGATATTTTAGAACGCGGTATGTATATTTCGCGTGTGGACGGCGACGTAGTAACCTACGATATTCGTATGAAAAAGCCTAACGCGGGCGATTATTTGTGTATGTCCGCGGCGCATACGCTTGAACATTTGTTGGCGACGTTTATGCGCAATAGCAAGCGTTCAGACGAAGTCATTTACGTGGGGCCGATGGGTTGCAGAACGGGCTTTTACGTGCTTTTGCGCGATAGTGTTGGCAAGGCAGATGCGATTGCGCTGGTGAAAAGCGCTATGCAATTTGCCCGTGATTTTCAAGGAAATATCCCCGGGAATACGCGGATAGAGTGCGGTAATTATCTCGACCATGATTTGGTTGGAGCAAAGCAAGAAGCAAAAGAAATGTGCGCCGTGTTAGAAAACTGGACGGAACAACAGCTTACGTATAAGGAGTGAAAAAAGGATGAACGAAACGTTGCAAACGATACTTTCGCGCAAGAGCGTGAAGAAATATAAACCGGACGCAGTGCCTAAGCAACTCATTGACCAAATCGTGCGCGCGGGTATGCAAGCGCCGACGGGCTTGAATAAGCAATCGCCCATTATTTTGGCGGTTACCGATAAGCAGGTACGCGATCAATTATCTAAACTGAATGCGGGCAAAGATCCGTTTTTCCGTAGCGATCCGTTCTACGGCGCGCCTTGCGTGTTGGTGGTTTTGGCGAAAAAGGACGTGTTTACGCACGTGTACGACGGCTCGCTTGTGATGGGGAATTTGTTGCTTGCAGCGCATGCCTTAGGGCTTGGCGCGTGCTGGATTCATCGAGCAAAAGAAACGTTTGAAATGGAAGAAGGCAAAGAAATTTTGCGGTCCTTGGGGTTAAATCCCGACGAATACGAAGGGATTGGGAACTGTATCGTGGGGTATGCCGATATGCAACCTGCCGAAAAACCTAGAAAGGAAAACTGGGTATATTATATTTAAAACAAAGCTCTATTACAACTAAGAAAATATAAACCGAAAGGAGAAAACATAATATGGAAAACAAAATTGTATGCAACTGCATGAAAGTAACGGAAGCGGATATCGAAAGCGCTTTGCACAGTAAGCAAAATTTTGCGGACGTGGAAAAGGCGTTTGAACAAGTGCAAATGATTACGCATTGTTCGACAGGCTGCGGCGGTTGTCACGATAAGGTGTTGGACGTTATTTCGCAGTTGATGGCATAAGCGCGTTATGAAAACGGGCGTATCTACCGCATCGCTGTTTTTGCGAAAATATAACGAGCAGGCACTTCCATTGCTTGCGGATATGGGTGTAAATACGGCGGAAGTGTTTTTGACGACGTACAGCGAATACGGCGAGCCGTTTGCCAGCCAGTTAAAGCAGGTGCAAAGCGGCGTTTTTGTCAATTCTATACATATTCTAAATACGCAGTTTGAACCGCAGCTGTTCAACGCTCATTCGCGCGCGAAAGCGGATGCGTTTGCTTGGCTTGACAAAGTGCTGGACAGTGCGCAAATTTTAGGTGCGCCGTATTATACCTTTCACGGCACAGCGCGGATCAAACGCGCGGCACGCTCGGGTACGGACGACGATTTTGCGCGTATGCGCGCAGGCTTTCAAGAAATTAGCAACGCCTGTCAAAAACGCGGCGTACGCTTGTGCTTGGAAAACGTGGAATGGGCTACGTATAATAGACCAGGGGTGTTTAGCGAACTTGTAAAAAGCGTTCCGTCGCTTGGTGGGGTGCTGGATATTAAGCAAGCACGTATTTCAGGGTACCCTTATCAAACGTATTTGCAAGAAATGGGCGAAAAGCTTTGCTACGTGCACGTTTCCGACGTGGACGAACAAGGTAAAATTTGTCTGCCCGGTAAAGGTACGTTTGATTTTACTACGCTGATTAAACGTTTGCAAGACGTTGGCTTTGACGGTGCATTGCTCGTAGAAGTGTATACGGGCGATTATAAAGAAGAACAGGAATTAAAGCTTGCGTGCGAATATTTGGACGAACTTATCGACAAATATAAAAAATGATAAATTTTTTTGAAATTTTTTCCACAAACTGTTGACAAACCTATTTTTATATGCTATTATATAAATAGGATTGAATATCAATAAAGGAGAAACAAGTATGTTAAAATTCTATCAATGTGAAAAATGCAACAAGGTGATTATCAGCAAGGATGAATTGCGTATTGACGGATATAAAGAAGTAATCCCGTCTTCGACGGACGCGGCGGTGGAAAAGCACGTGCCTGTTGTAACCAAGAAATGTAAGCAAGTGCAGGTAAACGTAGGCAGCGTTACGCATCCTATGAGTGAAGAACATTTTATCGGTTGGATTGCTTTGGAAACGGAAAAGGGCTATCAAGTACAATACTTGACGGCAAACGACGCACCCATGGCTTCGTTCACGCTGGCTACGGGCGATAAAGTGGTTGCCGTATACGCATACTGCAATTTGCACGGTATTTGGAAAAATTAAGCAATAAAAAACAGACGGCGCAATAAAACGCCGTCAAAAAACTTTCAGGGGTAAAAGCAATGATTGAAAAGCAAGCGATGTATAAAATTACGTACGGGCTGTTTATGCTTACCAGCACGGACGGAAAAAAGCAAAACGGTTGTATTGTGAACACGGTAGCGATGATTACCGATAATCCCAAACGCATTACCGTGTTTGTCAATAAGACAAATTATACGGAAGAGCTGATTAGAAAAACGGGCGTTTTGAACGTGTCGATTTTGACGGAAAGCACGCCGTTTTCCGTGTTTGAACAATTTGGTTTTTCGTCGGGACGCGATACGGATAAATTCGCAAATACCAACTATCCCACAACGGAAAACGGATTATATTATTTACCTGAGCATACCAACGCCGTTTTATCGGGCAAGGTGGTGGGTGTACACGATTACGGCACGCATACCTTGTTTGTGGCGGAAGTGACGGAAGCGAAGGTGCTTTCCGAAGAAAAATCCGTGACGTACGAATATTATCAAAACAATATCAAGCCAAAGCCTCAAACAGCGGAGAATGCGCAAAACGGCAAGGGAAAATGGGTTTGCAAAATTTGCGGATATACGCACGAAGGGGACGAATTGCCCGCTGATTTCATCTGCCCTTGGTGTAAGCATCCTGCGGAAGATTTTGAAAAAATTTCATAAAAATAGATTTTTTCTTATTCTTCGACAAATATTTTGCGTATGTATAAAGGAAAAGTGAAAATTTCCATAAAAAGGTACAAAAACCGCGAAAAAAAACTTGACATTACCTTTTTTACTTGCTATAATTACGGAGTAAAATAAAAACGCATCGGCAAAGGTTGGTGAAAAAGGAATGTCTACGGTAAAAGTTGGTGAAAACGAAAACGTTGAAAGCGCGCTTCGTCGCTTCAAAAGAAAGTGCTCCCGCGACGGTATTATCGGTGATTTGAGAAAGAAGGAATTTTATGAAAAACCTTCCGTAAGAAGAAAGAAAAAATCCGAAGCGGCTCGTAAGAGAAGCAGAAACTAAAAAAAGAAGCTCACAGGGATGTGAGCTTTTTTGTTGCAAAAAATGTCGAAAAAAGAGGTGAAAGGTATGTCGCAGGAACAAAAGGTAAAACAAAGAACGTTGCGCGAAGAAGCTCGCCGTGCGAAATTACGGATGAAAAGCGGGTTTTGGGCGGAGTGCCAAGCGGATATGGACAAGCGTTTGCAACAAGCGCGGGAACGCGGGGTAAACGAAAGCAAAGCAAGCCGATATTTTGCCGAACAGGTTAGTGAAAGGATTGCCGGCACTACGGAAGATGGTTTTTATTTAAAGGTGAAACAAATGTTGCTTACCGAAGGGGAAACAAGCGACGCCATCGGCAGATTGACGGATAAAGAATATTATCAAACGCTTTCCTATGAAGAAAAACAGCGATATACGCTGGCGCTGAGTGAAAAGTATTTGCGCGCCTTGGAGCGTTTTCGTCGAGAATGTGAGTTTGAAGGGTATTTTGAGCAGGCTTAACGTCGAATTGTGTCATAAAAGTTTATTACAACCCTCTTTTTTTTGTGATATCCTATTGACAAAATTGTGGTAATTTTGTAAAATAATAGAAAAGTGCAAACAAAGCACGAAAAAAAAGGAGAAAAAATTTATGGTATTAGCACAAGGTGAAAACCTCATCAAATCGTGGAACTATGCTGATTCGAAAACCGGCGGCTTGTTCAACAAGGTAAAAACGCACGCGACGATCGACGTAACGAACAAGAGAATCGTTTACACGGCAGAAAACAAAAATGCAATGGATCGTCAAGAAATTTTCCTCAACGACGTTAAATCGTTGTCGTTCAGCCGTTTTGCGAAAGGCAACTTCTGGGCAATCGTTAAGATCGTATTCTTCGGTATCTTGTCGCTTGTTCTTATCGGTATCCCCGGCTTAATGAGAAGCATCAAAGAACTTAACCAAGCTTCGTTTGACATGGTTATTATGTTGAACGGAACGGAAACGGAAGGTTTGGCAGTTCGCGCATCCAAGATTGTGTTGCCTAAGAAAGCAAAATCGACGAAAGTGAAAGTGAAAGTTAACAAAGCTATCGTAAATGAAGTTGTAGATACGCTTGGCGCAGTTATCGCTGAAAACAAAGCTGCATAAGTTTACATAAAAAAAGCCGTGTGAAAATCACGGCTTTTTTCTTTTGCAAAATGCACAATTTGTATAAAGAAATCTACTTGCTAAAAACGCAGGAATATGGTATAATATAAACGTTATGATGCCACTGGAAGAAATTTTAAGTCAACTTAATGAAGAACAGATAAAACCCGTTTTGCAAACGGAAGGTCCGGTGCTTGTGCTTGCGGGCGCGGGTAGCGGTAAAACGCGCGTTTTAACGTCACGTATTGCGTATTTGGTTGAAGAAAAGCGTGTGCCGCCTTCTGCGATTTTGGCAATTACGTTTACCAACAAAGCGGCGAATGAAATGAAAGAACGCCTTTCTAAAATTGTTGACGTTTCGCAATCCTGGGTATGCACCATTCATAGCATGTGCGTGCGTATTTTGCGTATGTATGCGGAAGATTGCAGTTTGCAGCCCAACTTTTCCATTTACAGTGAAACGGAACGCAACAATATCATCAAAAAATCCTTTCAAGAATGTGATTATGACGATGAAAAGCTGTTAAAATCCATTAAGTTTCATATTGCCAAAGCGAAAATGTTGGGGTTCGATCCTGAAAAGTATGCGGAAGAAAATGCGGGCGAGCATGATATTGATGATATTGTAAAGGTGTATGCGCGCTATCAAAAGCATTTAAGGGAAAATAACGCGCTGGATTTTGACGATTTATTAAACGAAACGCGTTTATTACTCCGTAAGAACCAAGAGGTGAGAGAGTATTTAGGCGATCGCTTTAGATATATTTTAGTGGATGAGTTCCAAGATACGAGTGATGTGCAGTATGAGATAATTAAATTGCTTACCTCAAGGCATCAAAATATTTTTGTTGTGGGGGACGACGATCAGTCTATCTACGGTTGGCGCGGTGCAAGTATGAAAAATCTTTCACCTAATTTTTTAGATGACTTTAACCCTAAATTTTTCAAACTTGAAAGGAATTATCGTTCCACAAAAAAGATTTTAAATCTGGCAAATGTTATAATTAAGAACAATCAAGGTAGACTGGACAAAACGCTTTGGACGGAAAATGAAGAAGGCGTGCCTGCCAAAGTATATGAAGCGGAAGAAGAAAGCGGGGAAGCGCGGTATATCGCGCATACCATCGCGGGGCTTGTGGCGCGCGGTTATGATTATAAAGATTTTGCCGTTTTGATGCGTTTGAATGCTTTAACGCGTTCGTTTGAACAAGAGTTTACGGCGGACGGCATTCCCTTTAAAGTGTTTGGCGGTTTCAAGTTCTACGAACGCAAGGAAATCAAGGATTTGCTGGCGTATTTGCGTTTAATTAACAATCCGTTCGACAGTGAAGCTGCAACGAGAATTATCAACTTTCCCAAGCGCGGTATCGGTGCAAAAACGGTGGAAACGCTGCAAAATTATGCCTTTGAAAACGAGTTTTCCGTGTACGACGCATTGTTGGACTTGGACGAGATGGGCTTTACGAGCAGTACGCGCCAAAAACTTACCGAGTTTAGGGATTTGGTCAAGGGTTGGATTGTCGAAAGTCAAGATATGCCTGTAAACGAACTTGTGAAAAAAATTGTCGTAGATACGCGTATGCGTGAAGCGTATGCGGACGATAGCGATGAAAGCCTGAATAAACGTGCGAATATTGAAGAATTTATCACGTCGGTGGACGATTACTGCAAATTAAATCCTGAGACGACGCTTACCGATTACCTTAACCAAGTAATGCTCGTATCCGATACCGATGAAATGGATGATAGCAACTACGTAACGCTTGCTACCGTGCACGCCGTTAAAGGTTTGGAATTTGGCTGTGTGTTCGTGTGCGGTATGGAAGAAAATATTCTGCCTGTATCGCGTGCAGTTATGAACGACGACGATATGGAAGAAGAACGCCGTTTGACGTACGTAGCCATTACGCGCGCCAAGGAACGTATTTTCTTTACCCGTTCAAAGAGCCGTTATTTATACGGTAAGCGTGAACCGACGGTGAGAAGCCGTTTCTTAAAAGAGCTTGCAACCGAGCTGGATTTGCCCAAAGAGCAACCGCGCTTGCCGATGGGGTATGGGGATTATGATGACCCTGATATGTACTCCAACGCATCGTACGGTGGGGGCAGGTATGCGTCGAATGGCTCATATAGTGCATACGGTGCGAAAAACAGCGGGTATGGGTACGGCAAAACGTTCGGTTCGCAAAATTATGATAGAGGCAATTCCGCCGTGCAACGCAGTGCTTGGAACGGTGCGCAAAGCTATGGTTCGACGGGCAGTGTAAGCGGGAAAACGTACGGCGCGGCAAAAAACTACGGGGCGCATACAAACGAGCGCAAAGCGGGTGGATTTACCTATGGCGGTACTTCCTCTGTGGCAAAACCGACGGGCGCAGGCAAGGATTTGAGCGCGTTTGCTATCGGTAAAAAGGTGCGCCATCCCAAGTTTGGCGACGGTACGATTGTCGGTATGCGCGGTGTAGGTGCAAATATGATTGTAGATATTGCGTTTGAGGGGTTGGGGATAAAGCAACTCTCCGCCAGCCTAGCACCTTTGACTATACTGTAATAACGGGCGAAATGCGTATAAGGGCGTGTCTTAGCACCAAATCGGTATTCTCCTTGCTCGTTTACTATTTGTAAAGTCGCTGCGGAGAAGCTTCCGACTTTGGCGCAAAGCCACAACCCTTCTCCGCATTTTAACGTAGACGAGCAAGCGTATAAGCATCGCAATACTGCGTTAAATAAAACTTTTGTAGCAATAGAAACGTACGACTGCGAGCAACGCTCGCAAAACAAAAAAAGGTGGAAAAAGATGAACAGACAACGTGAACTTGTCGATATTCTCAATAAATGGGCGTATGAATATTACGTGCTGGATACCCCGACTGTGTCCGATAAGGAATACGACGCCTTGTATGACGAGCTGAAAAAGCTGGAAGAAGAAACGGGCGAAGTATATCCCGACAGCCCTACGCGCAGGGTGGGCGGAGAGCCTTTAAAAGGTTTTGAACAGCACGCGCATATTGCACGGCTTTTCAGCTTGGATAAGTGTGTAACCGCAGAAGAGTTAACTGCTTTTACAACGCGCGTGGAAAAGGCTGCGCAGGGGGCAGGTATGCGTTCAAATTATACGGTTGAGTATAAATTTGACGGTTTGACGGTATGCTTGACCTATCATAAAGGTGTGTTTGTGCGTGCGACTACGCGCGGAAACGGCGCGACGGGCGAAGACGTAACAGCGCAGGTTTTAACCATCAATTCCTTCCCTTTGAAAATATCCTACCAAGGTACTTTGGAAGTGCGGGGCGAAGCGGTTATTCGTTTGTCGGTGTTGGACGAATACAACAAAACGGCGAGCGAGCCGTTGAAAAACGCGCGTAACGCGGTGGCAGGAGCGATACGAAATCTTGACCCGAAAATTACCAAAATGCGTCGACCTGATATTTATTTTTACGACGTCAATTATATGTCGAACGGCGAAGAGCTGTCGCAGGTGCAAGCCCATGACTTTTTGGTAAAAGAAGGGTTTAAGGTGTTTCCGTATTTCAAAGTATGTGAAACGGGCGAACAAGTGCTTGCCGCTATTCAAGAAATCGAACAACAAAGAAAGCAAATCGATGTTTTGACGGACGGCGCAGTTATCAAGGTGGATAACGTAGGTCTTCGTCAAGATATGGGCTTTACCGATAAATTTCCCCGCTGGGCGATGGCGTATAAATTTGAAGCGGAAGAAGTAACTACCGTGGTAGACGATGTGATTTGGCAGGTGGGCAGAACGGGTAAATTGACGCCGCTTGCGCTGTTGCAGCCGGTAGAGCTTGCGGGTGTAACGGTATCGCGCGCAACGCTCAATAATTACGGCGATATTATGCGAAAGGACGTGAAATTACATTCGCGCGTGTTGGTGCGCCGTTCTAACGAAGTTATCCCTGAAATTTTGGGTGCGACGGAGCATAACGAAACCAGCATAGACGTGCAAAAGCCTACGCATTGTCCCGCTTGCAAAAGCGCGTTGGAAGAAATAGGGGCGCATTTGTTTTGCCCTAATCGCGACTGCGAACCGAGGATTGTGGCAAAGCTTGACCATTATGCAAGCAAAAACGCCATGGATATCGAAGGGCTTTCAGAAAGTACCGCGCTACTGCTCGTGCAGAAAAAAGGCGTGAAGAACTTTTCTGATTTGTATCGCTTGACGGCGGACGATTTGAAGGATTTGGACGGATTTAAGGATAAAAAAATAGGCAATTTGCTTGGCTCGATTGAGAAAAGCAAAACGCCTACGCTGGATGCGTTTTTCTTCGCAATCGGTATCGACGGGGTAGGCAGGGTTGCGGCGAAAGACCTTGCAAACCGTTTTTCTTCCCTTGAAAATTTGCAAAAAGCGACGGTGGAAGAGCTGCTTGCGCTCGACAACGTAGGCGAAATTACGGCAAACGATATCGTGGCGTATTTTGCAGACGAAGAGAACGTGAAAGAGCTTGCCGCTTTGCAACAGGCAGGCGTTGCGCCCGTGTGGTCGAATGAAAAGAAAGAAGGTGTTTTTTCTGGGCAAACGGTAGTATTGACGGGTACGCTTAGTCAGTTTAAACGCAGTCAAGCGCAAAAGCTCATTGAAGAACGCGGCGGCGTTTGCGGTTCGTCGGTAACGGCGAAAACCACGATGGTGCTTGCAGGGGAAGAAGCAGGCAGTAAGTTGGAAAAAGCCAAAAAACTGGGCATTAAAATCATTGATGAAACAACGTTTAAGCAAATGATAGAAGAATAAAGCAAAAACACTCCGCAAAACGCGGAGTGTTTTCTCTCTTTTTTGAAAAAAAGAGAAGAAAAGTACGCAATAGCTCTTGCATTTTTCAAAAATATTTGCTATAATAGGGTAACTCTTATAGAGTTAAACGTGTAAAATGGGAGAATGCGTATGTGGAGCATGACCGGTTACGGCAAAGGGACGTATGATGAGGGCGGTATTGAGCTGACCTGTGAAATGAAAACGGTGAATAACCGCTATTTGGACGCGTCCATTAAAGCGCCTAGATTGTTTGCGGCGTACGAAGAAGCGGTGCGTTCGCTTATCAAAGAAAAAATGACGCGCGGACACGTGGACGTATTTATTTCCTTGAAAGATAAGCGTGAAAAGCAAACGGCGCTGACTACCGATATGGCGCTTGCGAGCGCGTACGTGGCGGCGGCAAAGGCACTGAAAGAAGCGTTTCCCGATTTGACGGACGATATCACACTTTCTTCCGTTATCCGCTATCCTGAAGTGTTGAAATCGGAAGATACGCAGGTTTTGGACGAACAGTTGATTGAAGCGTTGACAACGGCGGTAAAAGCGGCGCTGGAAAATTTGAACGCGATGCGCAAGGTGGAAGGCGAAAAGCTGAAAGCGGATATGTTGGCGCGCATGTGTGAAATTGAAAAGCTGGTGGCGCAGGTTGCCGAGCGCGCACCCTTGGTTGCGGCAGCGTATAAGGAAAGACTTACCACCCGTGTGAAAGAGTACTTGGATGGTGCGCAAATTGACGAAAACCGTATTTTGACGGAAGTTGCCGTGTTTACCGACAAGAGCAATATCGACGAAGAATTGACGCGCTTGCGTTCGCATATCGAGCAGTTTAGAAGTATTTGCGAAGAAGGCGTGGTAGGTAGAAAGCTGGATTTCTTGGTACAGGAATTTAACCGTGAAGCAAATACGACGTGTTCGAAGAGTAACGACGTGACGATTACCCGTCTTGGTTTGGCGCTCAAAAACGAAATTGAAAAAGTCCGCGAACAAGTACAAAACGTGGAATAAAAATACATAGAGAGAAAGGTTATGAAAGGTGTTCTTTTAGCGGTATCCGGCCCGTCGGGCGTTGGTAAGGGTACGATGGTAAAAACGTTGATTGCACGAAGAGAAGACGTGGTGGAATCGGTGTCTTGCACGACGCGTCCTCCGCGTGAAGGCGAAGTGCACGGTAAACATTATTTTTTCCTTTCCAAGGAAGAATTTGAACGCCGTATTCAAGAAGACGATTTTTTGGAGTACGACGAGCATTTTGGAAATTATTACGGTACGCCCAAATCGTTCGTAAGAGAAACGCTCAAAGAAAAATCTGTGATTATGGAAATTGACGTGGTGGGTGCGAAGCTTGCCAAAAAGAGCTTCCCCGAATGCGTTTTGGTGATGGTTGTTCCTCCGTCGATAGACGAACTCAAACGCCGTTTGCAAGGGCGCGGTTCGGAAACGGAAGAACAAATCATGGGCAGATTGCAACGTATGGAATACGAATTGTCGCACTTGGACGAATACGATTACGTAATCGTCAACGACGATTTGGAAACGGCAATTAAAACACTGGAAAATATCATTGATGAAAGAAGAAAATAAAGTGATAAAAAACACATAAAGGAGTGAAATATATATGATTAACGAACCTTCGGTTGACGAAATGATCAGAAAACTTGGCAAGGAGGACGATCCCATTTCCCGTTACGCACTTTGCACGATTGCGGCAAAACGCGCTCGTCAAATTATCGAAACGGAAAGAAATGCAGGCGCAACGGACTCCACGGGTAAGGACAAGGAACTTTTGACCGCTTGCAAGGATATTGCGGAAGGCAGAGTGGTAATTGCAAAAGAGTAAAAACGCGTAGAGAAATTGTCTGTTTAGGCAATTTCTTATGCTTTACGCACAAGAAAGCACCATAAAAAGCGCAAACTAACGCCAAAAGGAGCAAAATATGATAGCGGAAGTGATTGTCGATATCGCGGCAAGTGAGACGGACAGAATATTCGATTATCTCTGCGACGATACTATGGTCGTCGGCAGCCGTGTTCGCGCGCCCTTTGGCGGGAAAATTGTGCCCGGATTTATTATGCGCATCAAAGCGCACAGCGAGTATCCTTTGGAGAAGCTGAAAAAGGTGCTTCCTTGCGAAGATGAATTGCCTGCTTTGAATGCCGAGTGCTTATCGCTTGCAGAAAAAATTACAGCGCGGTATCGTGTGCCTAAGGCACTGACCTTGCGCCTGTTTTTGCCTACCGAAATGCGGACGGGAAAAGTTAGGGAGCTGATGCGTAATTACGCGGAGCTTATCGTGCCGTTTGAAGAAATGCAAATTCGCGCGTCGGCAAAAAACCAGCAGGGGACGGCGGAGTTTTTGCGTGACAACGGCAAGAGCGATTGCGCGCGTTTAAACGAAATGTTCCCCGGGGGCGCGACGGGCTTGGAAAAGAAGGGCTACGTACGCATTACCAAGGAGCAAATTTTGCGCGATCCGTACAAGAGCTTGGAAAACGGCTATACGGCAAAAACGCTGACGGACGATCAACAGCGTGCGGTGCGTACCATTCAAACGGATGAAAGAACGGTACAGCTCGTGCACGGCGTTACAGGCAGCGGCAAAACTGAAATTTATTTGACTTTGATTGCGCAGTGCTTAAAGCAAGGCAAAAGCTCTATTTTTTTAGTGCCTGAAATTTCTCTAACGCCGCAAATGCTTTCTCAGCTTCGGGCGCGGTTTGGCAAGAACGCGGCGATTTTGCACAGCGGACTTTCGGCGGGTGAACGCTTTGACGAATGGTGGCGGCTGCGCACGGGAGAAGCGAAGATTGCTATCGGTGCGCGCAGTGCGATTTTTGCGCCGTTGGAAAATTTGGGCGTGATTATTATCGACGAAGAACACGATGCAAGCTATGCCAGCGAAACTGCGCCGAGGTATAACACGTTTGACGTGGCATTATTAAGAGCTAAACGCAACCGTTGCAAGCTGGTTTTGGGCAGTGCAACGCCGTCGGTGGATACCTATAAGCGCGCCAAGGAAGGGGAATTTTCCCTGATACGCTTAAACAAGCGCATCAATCAAAAGCCTATGCCGGAAATCGTAATTGCCGATATGCGCAGGGAAGTGCGTAGGGGGAATAATTCCGCGTTTTCGAGTGCACTCAAAGAAGAAATAGAAAAGTGCTTGGCGGCGGAGAAACAAGCGATATTGTTCTTAAACAGGCGTGGGTATTCGCAGACGGTCATTTGCAAGGAATGCGGTTACGTAGCCAAGTGTCAAGCGTGCGACGTATCCTTGACTTATCACAAGGACGAAGATTGTTTGAAATGCCATTATTGCGGCGGAAAATACAATATGCTTTCCGCTTGCCCCGATTGCGGCGGGAAAAAGCTTTCCTATGCCGGCACGGGTACGCAACGGGTAGTTGCCGATTTGCAAAAGCTGTATCCCACCGCAAAGATCTTGCGTATGGATAACGATACAACGAGCGGTAAGGAAGGGCATTATAAAATTTTGAAAACGTTTGCCGAGCATAAAGCGGATATTTTGGTCGGTACGCAAATGATTGCTAAGGGGCACGATTTTCCTGCCGTTACCCTCGTGGGGATTTTGGACGCGGATATGAGTTTGCATTTTTCCGATTACAGACGCGGCGAAAGAACGTTCCAACTGCTTACACAGGTGGCGGGCAGAAGCGGCAGAGCGGATGAAAAGGGTAAAGTGGTGTTGCAAACGTTCGACCCTGAAAACGAAGTGCTTCGGTATGCGATTGATTATGATTACGAAGGTTTTTACCAAAACGAAATTTCGTTGCGCGCGGCAATGGCGTTTCCGCCCTTTTCCAAAATTGTGCGTGTGTTGGTAACGGGCGAAGATGATAAAAAGACGATGGAAGCACTTAGGGAAGTGTACGTGGGCTTGGAAAAAATCAGCACGGAAAACCCTGAGAAGTTCTTGTTCTTTAACAAAATGCGCGCACCCATTAAAAAGATACAAAATAGGCATAGATACCAAGTATTGATGCGGCTTAGCGATACGTCGGTTTTGCCGAAAATATACGAAGTTTGTGCGGAAGCAAGAAGCAGGGATGCGCTCGTTTCCGTGGAAGAAAATCCGTCGAATATGACGTGATAACAAGGAGAAAAGGATATGGCGATACGTAACGTAGTACAAGTAGGCGATGACGTTTTAAGACAAAGATGTTTTGAAGTGGAAGCTTTTGACGAAAATCTTGCAAAGCTTTTGGACGATATGAAGGATACCGTGAAAAAGGAACAGGGCGCAGGGCTTGCCGCACCCCAAGTGGGTATTTTGCGCCGTGTGGCTGTCGTGGACGTGGAAGAGGGGTATTTTGAGTTTATTAACCCTGTAATTATACAGCAAAAAGGCGAGCAAACGGGCTGGGAAGGCTGTCTTTCCGTGCGCGGAAAAAGCGGCGTAGTTTCCCGTCCTATGAAAGTGACGCTTTCTTATCAAGACAGAACAGGCGAAAAGCATATCTTAAAAGCCAAAGGCTTTTTTGCACGCGCGATTTGCCACGAGCTTGACCATTTGGACGGCGTTTTGTATATAGACAAAGCATCTCATATCGAAAAAGCTTAAAACGACGTATATACTTCGCAATACTGCGTCGCGTTTACGTTTTTTCTTGGTCGCGTACGTC
>JAZQWZ010000146.1:0-6251 GCA_045632625.1 Candidatus Scatosoma sp.
TAAGATCGTGCGCGGTATTTCCCGCCGTTGCGATATCGTGTATGAGCGAGAGGACGGCAAAGCGGATTTCGACGATATTGAAGATCCCTTACCATTTGACGTCAATGCGCCTGTAATTCAAATTGAAGATAAGGATTATGCGTTTTTCTACCGTGATTTGACGGAAAATTTAGAAAATTACGTTGGAAAAACCGTCAAATTTAAAGGATTAGTTGCAAGAGACAATCGTCTTGCCCCCGAAGATATTGTGGTGGGTAGACACGTGATGACCTGTTGTGCGGACGATATCGAATATTGCGGCGTGGCGTGTGTATTGCCGCAGGTGATGAACTTGCAAACACGTGACTGGATCGTGGTTACGGCAAAAGTACAATTCCAAAAACACCGCATTTACCGAGGGAAAGGCCCTGTGCTGGTAGCGGAAAAAGTGGTAATTTGTGAACAACCGCCGGAGCAAGCGTTGGCTACGTTTTATTGATGATTTTTAAAAATAAAAGGGGCAGGTATGCGTTTAATTGCATACCTGCCCTTGATTTATGTGTTTTTATGAGTTGTTTTTATACAATGCCGTGTGCCATCATTGCTTCCGCAACCTTTTCAAACCCTGCGATATTTGCGCCCATTACGTAGTTGCCCTCAAAACCGTATTTCTTTGCCGCATTTGCCATATTGTGGTAAATGTTGACCATAATCGTTTTCAGTTTCGCGTCTACTTCTTCCGCCGACCAGAACAATCTACCCGACGATTGTGCCATTTCCAAAGCTGACGTTGCAACACCGCCTGCGTTTGCGGCTTTTGCGGGCAAGAATACTACGCCTGCGTTTTGGAAGGTAGAAATTGCGTCCAAGGTAGAAGGCATATTCGCGCCTTCGCCAACGTATTTCACGCCGTTTTTCACAAGCGCCGCAGCGCTTTCCGCATCAATTTCGTTTTGCGTTGCGCAGGGGAGTGCCACGTCGCAAGGAATTGTCCAAATGCCTTTGCAACCTTCCACGTATTTAGCACCAGGTACGCGTGCGGCATATTCTTTAATGCGCGCGCGTTCTACTTCTTTAATTTGCTTAACAACGTCAAGCTTAATGCCGTCGGGATCGTAAATATAGCCGTTGGAATCGTACATGGCTACCACCTTTGCCCCAAATTCTTGTGCTTTTTGACAAGCGTAGATAGCAACGTTACCGCTGCCGGAAACAATAGTTACCTTATCTTTAAAGCTGTCGCCGCGTTCTTTCATTGCTTCGGCGGTCATATAAACCAAACCGTAGCCCGTAGCTTCTTTTCTCACAAGCGAGCCGCCGTAAGAAAGTCCGCGTCCCGTCAAAACGCCTACGTGTTCGTCACGAATGCGTTTGTATTGACCGAACATATACCCAACTTCGCGCGCGCCAACGCCGATATCACCTGCGGGAACGTCTGTGTCCGCGCCGATATGGCGGAAAAGCTCCGTCATAAAGCTTTGGCAGAACGCCATGATTTCTCTATCCGATTTACCTTTGGGGTCGAAATCCGAACCGCCTTTACCTCCGCCGATGGGAAGCCCTGTCAAGCTGTTTTTCAAAATTTGTTCAAGCCCTAAGAACTTGATAACGGAAAGGTTTACGGAGGGGTGGAAACGAAGCCCGCCTTTGTAAGGTCCGATAGCGCTGTTAAATTGTACGCGATAGCCCTTGTTTACGTGTACATTCCCGTTGTCGTCTACCCAAGGTACGCGAAATAAGATAGTGCGTTCAGGTTCGGTCAAGCGTTCCAAAAGCGCCGCCTTTTCATATTCGGGATGCGCATTGATAACGGGTTCCAACGTAAGCAAAATTTCCGTTGCGGCTTGGTGAAATTCCTTTTCACCGGGGTTGCGTTTCTTTAAATCATCTAAAACTCTTTGTACGTAACTCATAAAATAGTTCTCCTAAAAAAATAAATTGCAAGCGTAATATCAATCGAAATTTTTGATATAACAATATCATACCATCTTTCGTGTTTTTTTGCAAGGAAATATACACGTTATTTATAAAAAAGTCGTTAAATTATTTGCTTTTTTTGCAAAAAAGTAGTATAATAATACGGCAAAGTTATGTGTGGTATAATTTTTTGTTATACCATATTTCAGAAAAAAAATACGCCTGCATAGTTAAATGGATATAACAAACCCCTCCTAAGGGTTAATTACAGGTTCGATTCCTGTTGCGGGTACCATGTGTGATCATAGTGTTGTTGGCTTTATGCGTTAGTGTCTCCACTGATGTAGTAACTCTCTATTTGGCTCTTCTTGAGTTTACGGAGGTGAAAAAGTTAATGCAGAATAATAACGACTTAGGTTTAGGCGGTGCATGCGAGGTGAAAGGTCACGGGAACACTAATTACTAAAATTAAACACCTATGCCACACGGCACCAAGAGGTTCGACGCCTCCCCGCCTCACCAAAGCAACCACTCAAAAAGTGGTTGCTGTTTTCTTTATTAAAACCAAAAACGCTCCCCACAAAAATGAGGAGCGTTATTTTGGTGCCTTGAGGTGGAATTGAACCATCGACAGACAGATTTTCAGTCTGTTGCTCTACCAACTGAGCTATCAAGGCAAAAAAAATGGCGACCCAAAACGGGCTCGAACCGTCGACCTCCAGCGTGACAGGCTGGCGCTCTAACCAACTGAGCTATTGGGCCATTTTTTTAATGTCAAATATGAAATTGTATTTTGGTGGGCCTTCAGGGATTCGAACCCCGGACCAATCGGTTATGAGCCGACAGCTCTGACCACTGAGCTAAAGGCCCAAGTGCCGTTTTGATATGCGCACATAACACGCTTGATTATAATAAACGATTTTGATAAAAAAGTCAAGTGTTTTTTACAAAAATTACAAATTTTTTTTCGACAAAAGAAAAAATATTTCGTCGTAATGATACAAAATTTTATTCTTGATATTTTTTACAATATACGCACGGTGATTTTTGCCGCAATTTTACGACCGCGACGAGCATTGTCCGTTGCAAAGGAGCTATGTATGCAAATTTCCACGCGTACGCTGCAAGATACGCTGTATATAAAAATAAGCGGCGAAATAGACGAACATTCTTGTTCATTTGCAAGGCGCGAAGCTGACCGCTTAGCGGAAAGTAACGCGCAGATAAATAAAGTCGTGTTTGATTTGGGTGAAGTTTCTTTTATGGATTCCACAGGGATAGGTTTTTTAATAGGGAGATATAAAAAATTTCTTCGCTTTGGTGTGCGTTCTTACATAATCAATCCCTCGCAAAGCACGGATAAAATTCTAGCTATGAGCGGTATATATACGCTAATACCCAAATTGTAAAGTATACGTTAAAGGAGTAGCAATATGGAAAATTATATGAAACTTGAAATTGCCGCTATCGGAGAAAACGAAAGCTTTGCGCGCAGTGCCGTGGCAGCTTTTGCGCTTACGCTCAATCCGTCTTTAAGCGAATTATCCGATATAAAAACGGCGGTTAGCGAAGCGGTTACCAACTGTATCGTGCACGCGTACGCGGGCGGGAGCGCGAATAATAAAATATTGATAGAGTGTTACACGCAAAAGCATACGCTTGACAATGGGCAAACACAGGGGGAATTACATATCCAAATTACCGATTATGGTTGCGGTATCGAAGATATTGAGCAAGCGACAACGCCTTTTTTTACTACGCTTGCAAGCGAAGAGCGTTCTGGTATGGGATTTACGATTATGCTTACCTTTATGAGCAATTTTTCGGTGGAAAGCCAAGTAGGGAAAGGCACAAAGGTGCATATGTCGAAAGTGATAGGCGAAAAAGTAGCATAAATAGGAATGCAAAAGGGAGCGAAATATGCTTGACGAAAATAGTACAATTGAATATTTGCGCCAAGCAAAAGCAGGCGATTTACGGGCGAAAGAAACGCTCATTGAGCACAACGTTTCGCTTGTCAAATGCATTGTAAAACGTTACCTTGGCAAAGGCGTAGAATACGACGATTTGTTTCAAATTGCTTGTATGGGATTTTTAAAAGCGATTGCAGGGTTTGACGAGAGTTTCGGGGTGAAATTCTCTACCTATGCCGTGCCGATGATAGCGGGGGAAATCAAGCGATTTATGCGCGACGATGGCAGTGTAAAGGTATCGCGCGCGATGAAACAAACTGCCAAGGATATGAACGCGTTTGTGGAAGCGTATACACAGGAACACGGTAAACAGCCGTCCATTGCGGAGATTGCAAAAAAGTTTGGCTTTGACGAAGCAGAAACTGTATTTATTATGGGTTCGTCAAAAATGCCTATATCCCTTTACGGCGGTGCGGAGCAAAAGGATGGGAAAGAAAGGGAGCTTATTGAAACGTTGCCCTCGCAGGACGATCAGGACGACTGGTTGGATGGTATGCTTTTGCGCGCTGCGATTGAAACGTTGAGTGAGCGAGATAGAAAAATTATTGTTTTGCGGTATTTTCGGGATATGACACAGAGTGAAGTGGCAAAACGCATCGGGGTAAGCCAAGTGCAGGTATCGCGCATTGAAAACCGTATTATTAAACAATTCCGTGAAAAATTGATAGGATAAAGCGCAGTCAGGCGATATTTTTTTTTCGTATGACTGCGTTTTTCTTTGCAAATATCGTAAAATTTGTTATAATATAGCTATGGAAAACAAACGCACGAACAACGCAAACACTTGGCTTGGCGAACCCACGGCGGCGAACGCGTCGGGGCTCGCGTTTTCGCTTGCATGCGTGTTGCCGTCTGTGTTTGCCATTGTGATGTTAGCGGTGCTTTCGATAGCAGGCGTTATGGTAATGGACGACGCTCCGTTGCCCGACTGGTATGTATATCTCAATTTTTTATTACCGCAAGCAGCGTTTGGCGTAACCATATGGTTGTTTTTACGCTATCGAAATATACCGTTGCGGCAAGCGGTAAGCAAGCAAAAATGTAAAACGAAATATTTGGCTATTGCCTTGCTTTTACAAATCGGTTTGCTTTCCTTGTCCGAGTTAAACGCTTGGTTTTTACAATTCTTAGGCAAGTTTGGGTATCAAGACGCAGGCATTACTTTACCGTCTATGGACGGGTTTGGTTTTGTAGGCGTACTCGTTTGCGTGGCTGTCTTGCCAGCGCTAATGGAAGAAATCTTTTTCCGCGGAGTACTTTTAAGCGGTTTGCAATCGTTTGGCAAATGGGGCAGTATCCTGCTTTGCGGCACGCTGTTTTCGTTATATCACCAAAATCCAGCGCAAACGCTGTATCAATTTTGTTGTGGCGTAGCATTTGCTTTGGTTGCAATACGTGCAGGTAGTATTTTGCCTACTGTTTTGGCGCATTTTTTTAATAACGCTTTGATTATCGTGTTGTTTAAATGCGGTGTTACGTCTTTCAACGGAACGTGGTTGATAATCGAACTTTGTGTATCGATCATCTGTTTGCTTGTCGCGCTTGTTTGGTTGTTTGTATTGGATAAAGAAAAGGAGCAAAAACAATCGGCGGAAACGGAAAAAAACCAACGCAAAAATTTCTTTGTGGCAGCGGCGCTGGGTATAGCCGTTTGCGCGCTTTCGTGGTTTGCTATGCTGATTGGCGGATTATAAGGTACGGTATGCAAAAGATATATTTCGTAGTAGTTGGAAAAATTAAGGAAAGCTTTTATAGAGACGCTGTTAGCGAATACGTCAAACGTCTTTCCCGTTTTGCTAAGGTGGAAATTAAGGAAATTGCGGAAGGCGCAAATCCCCAAGCGGAAAGCGGCGATATTCTACGCGCCTGCAAGGGCTATACGATTGCGCTTGCCGTAGAAGGCGAAAAGGCGTCTAGTGAAAAGCTCGCGCAAAAAATAGCCGCGCTTAGCGATAGCGGAAAAGAAATTACCTTCGTAATCGGCTCGTCCTGCGGGCTTGCAGACGAGGTAAAAAGGGCGGCGGACTGGAAACTGTCTTTTTCTGATATGACGTTCCCGCATCAGCTTATGCGCGTAATTTTAGCGGAACAAGTATATCGTGCATTTATGATAAACACAGGCGCAACTTATCATAAATAAAGCAACTTATTTTCGTCCGTTTCATATATTGTGACATGGACGTTTATTCGGTTGTTTGTAAAATTTATCAAAATATCCGTGCGGAAAAACGCATTATCGGTAAAAGCGTTTTAAATCGCAATCTTTATGCTGTTAAAATAGGCGACGGCTATCCCGTAGGCATCGCGCAATACGCTTTGCACGGCAGAGAATATATCACGTCGATGCTTGCACTTATCCACGCACAAATCGGAGTATATAAA
>JAZQWZ010000147.1:0-6766 GCA_045632625.1 Candidatus Scatosoma sp.
CTTTGATTATAGGTAAGGAAGGTTCCGACAATGGCGTCCAAAGTGCTGGCGGGCGCGTCGTCAAACGTAAAGGAAATGTATTTTTTGTTGTTGCAAATAGCGTTGTTTGGAATATCGGAAACGTCCCAAACGGTATCTTGGATAGGTTGGGCGATTTGCGTTGCAGACGAAGAGGGATGGGGGAGTGAATGTCGTTGAGAAATTTGTGTTGGCGTATTTTGCATTTTGCAGGCGGTACAACAAAAGCTAAGGCAAACGCATACACTAAAAATACGAGCAAAAAAACGGCGTTTCATAACGAAAGTATTTGCAAAAACGAACATTTTTATATAGTTTTTATAGAAAATGCAGGGGGAAAATAGGAAAAATGGGAATATTTTTGCTTTTTGTATTGACAATCATGCGAGCTTGTGGCACAATATATGAGTGCGTTTTTAAGGCTCTTGAATAAGATAAAGGAGCACTTGGCGGGGGAATATGATAAATCAAATAACGGTTGAACAACAAATTTTGGAAGTGTGCCGTCGGTTTTGTATTGCAGGGGAGTACCGTGGATATGAACTGATTAATAACGGGCATATCAACAGTACCTATCGTGTGGATTTTTTCCGAAACGGGGAAATTAAAGATTACATTGTACAAAAAATCAATACTTACGTGTTTAGAGATCCTATTGCAATGATGGAAAATATTTCGTCTGTAACGGAGTATATTCGCGCAAAGATTAAGGCGACGGGGGTTTCCGCGAAACGTAAAGTGTTGCATTATGCGAAAACCAGCTACAATACCTATTACACGGTGTTGGATGATGGTAGTGTTTGGCGCTGTTGTCGTTTTATAGATGATTCCGTATCCTTTTTGCATACGGATGATTTGCAAATTATCGAAGAATCGGGGTGCGCGTTTGGCGTTTTTCAACGACAGCTTGCCGAATATCCTGTGGAAAAGCTGCATATCGTAATTCCGCATTTCCATAATACGATTAGTCGGTTTGAAGATTTGCGCGCGGCGGCGAAAGAAAATGCGGCGGGCAGGCTGAACGAAGTACGTGACGTGCTTGCGGCATACGAGTGTTTGGAAGAAATGGCGACGAAACCTTATAGATTGCAACGGCAAGGCGTTTTGCCTTTGCGCGTAACGCATAACGATACGAAAACGAGCAACGTATTGTTTGACGCGGAAACGAAGGAATATTTATCCGTAATCGATTTGGATACCGTTATGCCGGGGTTAGTGGCATTCGATTTTGGCGACGCTATCCGCATTGCGGCGTCTACGGCGGCGGAAGATGAAAGCGATTTGTCGAAAATTGCGCTCGACTGGGATAAATACGAGGCGTTTACGCGTGGGTTTGTGGGCGCGTTGAAGTCGTTTATTACGGATGACGAGAAAAAGACTTTGGCGCTTGGCGCGCTTGCTATGACCGCCGAGTGCGGCGCGCGGTTTTTGACCGATTATTTGAATGGCGATAAGTATTTTAGGGTGCATTATCCCACGCATAATTTGGTGCGCGCGAAATGCCAGCTTGCGTTGGCTCAGGATATGCTTACGAAACTTGACGGTATGCAGGACATCGTGGATAAATACGCGAAAGAATAAGTTGATACAAAAAAGAACACCGACGGAAACGTTTATCCGTCGGTGTCGTTTTTATTTGATTGAAACAGCGCCATAATCACTACGCCTACGTTTGCGCCGAGTAGCGTTCCCACGAATAATCCAAGCCAAAACATACATACCTCCTTTTACGATGAGTATTGACAAAGTACGTTGCATATATACCTCCCGTAGGCAGTATACGTAAAAACGGCGAAAAAAGTTCGTAGGTGCGTATGCACCTTTTTTTTATAATCGCAGTATAATGAAAGGGTGGGGGAATGGTATGCAGGTTTGTTGTGTAAACGTTTGGGGTATAAATGGGCTGGAAAAATGTAAGATGGAAGAACGCGTGGATTTGGCGGTGTTTGGCGGAGTAGAACAAACGGTGGACTACCAGCGTGAATTGCAGGGAGTAACTTGCTTTTTTCGTGAAGCGACTATGCTGTCCAAACGCTTGCAAAGTGTGGTGGTTTGCGGTTGCACGACGGTCACGCACGGCTTGAAGCGTAAGTCTGCTATGGTAGCGGAAGATGGAAAATTGCTGGGGGTTTCCGATAGAGTACACGTTTTAGATACGCGTGAAAACGGCGGGGCAACCTTTCGAGTATACGATACGAGAATAGGAAAAATGGGTGTCGCGGTTGCGGAAGATTTGCTCTTTCCCGAAGTGATCAAGACGCTTGCGCTTTGCGGGAGCGAGTTTATCGTGTGCACGTTTGGAAAACTGGAAAAGGTGCATACGGTTTTGGCTCGTTCGCATGCGTATTGTTTCGGCGTGCCTATTTTGTTGTGCGGAAAGGGATATTGCTTGCTCGCCAACGAAAAAGGCGAAATTGCCTTTTCATCGCCGCTTGCACGCGCGTCCTTTCCCTTTCAGGCTAAACCGCATTATCGTATGGTACAAATGCGCAGAAAAGGGGATTTCTAGCCGTTTTTGCGTGAAAAACGCCCACGCAGTATCTTGCGTGGGCGCAGTAGTATAAATGGTTAATCGTCGGTTAAAAGCCGACGTTTTTAATTTCACGGTCTACCGCGCGTTTTACGTCACGGTCGGCAATCGCCTGCTTTTTATCGTAGGTGTGTTTACCGCGGCAAAGCGCCACTTCGATTTTTACCAAGGAATCCTTGAAATATAATTTTAACGGTACGAGCGTATAGCCTTGGCGGTTGATTTTGCCTGCGATTTTGGCAATTTCGCTTTTGTGTAATAAAATACGGCGGTCGCGGCGAGTGTCTTTGCTCGCAAATGCGTCCGATTTATCATACAATGCGATATGCATATTTTTTACGGACGCTACGCTGCCGCGCACGAAACAAAAGCTGTCGTTCATATTGACGTTGCCAGCACGCACTGATTTGATTTCGTTGCCGTGTAATACGATGCCCGCTTCGTATTTTTCTTCGATAAAATATTCAAACGAAGCGCTTTTATTCGTCGCAATTATCTTCATTGTTTTCTCCTTTTGTATCGTTCGTCTCGTACACGGTAGGGGTGTTTTGTATTTTTTTTAATAAACGAAACTCTGTTCTTCTGCGATAGAAGTCCACGTCGATTACTTTAACAAGTACTTCGTCGCCGATGGTGTAGCTATCCTGTATGCCCGTTAAGCGCAAGCGATCCTGATCATAAGTGAACGTGCCGTACAGGCTTTCGATAGGAATAAAACCCTCGATAGTGTTGGGCAGTTCCGCAAACAAACCAAAAGAGGTTACGCCGGAAATAATGGCGGTGTATTCTTCGCCGATGCGTTCGCTCATATACATGGTTTTATACAAATCATCCACGTCGCGTTCCGCTTCTGTGGCACGGCGTTCTCGATCCGATGAATGGTCGGCAATGCTTTGCACTTGGTCGTTATAGCGAAGCAGGGCCTGCTCGTAATTGCCGTGCAACACTTCCTTAATGATGCGGTGAATACACAAATCGGGATAACGTCGGATAGGGGAGGTGAAATGGCAATAGCAATCGCTTGCCAAGCCGAAATGCCCTACGTTGTCCGCGCTATATCTAGCTTTTTGCATAGAACGCAGCATTACGCGGTTTAATACGGGATAGGTGGGTAAATGCTCCGCACCTTTTAATACGTTGCGGTAATCGTACGGTTTTACGTCGTCCGCTTGGAAACGCGCCGTCACGCCCAGCGTTTGCGCAAACGCGCGGAACGCCACTGCCTTTTCTTGGGTGGGCTTTTCGTGGACGCGGTAGATGAAAGGCGCTTCGATAGACGCCATAAATTGCGCTACCGTTTCGTTGGCGAGTACCATAAACGCTTCGATAATTTGATAGGAAAAACTGCGCTCGTAATCGGGAATGGTGATTTCGTTGGTATCGTTATCAAAGAGAATTTTTGCTTCTTTTACGTCCAAGGAAACGCTACCGCGTTTGTCGCGTTTTTCCTGTAAAACTTTCGTTAAATCGGCAAACAGGCGTACCATGTCCTTGATGTCGGCGTATTTTTCTAACGTTTCCTGATCGCCGTCCAGCATTTTGGTTACGCTGTCGTAGGTCAGTTTATGTGCGCTTTTGATGATACCTTCCACAAGTTCGCTGGCAACCACGTTGCCTTTTTCGTCAATTTGCATAAGGCAGGAAAGCGTCAATCGTTCTTCGTTTTCGTTCAAGGAACAAATGCCGTTGGAAAGAGCTTTGGGCAGCATAGGCAGTACGCGGTCGGGGAAATACACGCTAGTGCCGCGCGCGTACGCTTCGTTGTCCAAATGCGAGCCTTTTTCTACGTAATGGGTAACGTCGGCGATGTGTACGCCGAGATGATATAGGTTGCCTTGCTTGGTTAAAGAAATAGCGTCGTCAATATCGCGCGTGTCTGCGCCGTCGATGGTAACGATTTGCATATCCCTGAAATCGCGGCGGTTTACCAAATCCTGCGTGGTGATACCGCGGCGTTGTTGTGCATCGGCTTGCTTTTCCACTTGTGCAGGGAATTGTTCGTACAGCTTATACGAACGAATAATGGAAAGCTCTTCCGCGAAGAAATCGTCCTCATCGCCAAGCACCTCGATAATTTCTCCGCCTGGATTTTTACCATAAGGGTATGAAGTGATTTTTGCAACGACTTTTACGCCGTTTTTAATATGCGAGCATTCTGCCAAGGGAATGTAAATTTCCTTGGAAAATTTGCGTTCATCGGGGAATACGCAACCCGCGCGCCGGTCTTTTCTAAACGTGCCTACAATCGTGTTAAAGCCGCGCTGTAGAATTTGCACGATTTTTACCTCGTCCTTTTCGCCGTCCGCAATAGGGTAGTCGTTCTTTTCTGCCAAAACCTTATCGCCGTGCAGTGCGCCGTGTAGGTATTTTTTGGGAACGAAAAAGTCGTTTGGATAGCTATCTTTATCGTCGGGGATAAAGAATGCAAAGCCGCGTTCGTTACCGCTGATGGTGCCTTGTAACAGACCTAATTGTTCGCTCGTTCCGTACCTGCCCCCGTCGTTTACAAAAATTTCGCCTTCTTTAATTAGAATATCCAACAAATCCAGCAAACGTTTTTTCTCGCGGTAGGGGATAGCAAGCGCCTTACAAATTTCCACAATCGTTTTGTTGCCAAGTTCGCCGCTTTGAAAGCCCTGTAAAATATTTTCTTTTGCGCTCATTATCCTCACCTCCCTTATGCTATGATGCGCGATCGTGTATTTAATGAAAATCGGCGGCTTATAGGGAAGCCGCCGACGTTGGTTTACATTGCGTTAAGACCAAATGGTTTCAAGTTGCAAAATGTAGAAGATGATGGAAAGTACGATGATTACCGCAAGGCAAATCCACGTCCATTTTTTCATTTTTGCTTCTACCGATTTACCCTTGTTCTTACCGAAGAAGGTTTCACTCGAACCACCGAGCGCGTCAATACCGCTCGAATTGCTGGGTTGCATCAAAATAAGCACGATTGCAACCACTGCGGCAACTGCCATCAAAATAACCAAGGTTAAGCTAAGACCAAACCATAACCCGTAAAGTTCAGCGTCCTTTGCAGGAACTAATAAATTCATCAATTTCAACATAGTGTATTTCAATCCTTTTATCTTTATTCTTCAAATACTCATTGATTATAACATACTTAAAGAAATATCGCAACTATTTTTTGAGTGCTTTTTGTAAAAATATTGTGTTTTCTTGGCAAAATATGCGACAATATTATTTAATTAAGCTCTTACCAGACATTTCTTGCGGCTTTTCAATACCCATCATATCTAAAAGAGTGGGGGCAAGGTCAGCCAAAACGCCGTCTTCTCTAAGCGTTGCGTTTTTCAATTCTTCGCTTACCAAAATTACGGGAACGGGGAAGGTCGTGTGTTGCGTGAATGCGCCTACGCCGTCGTCGGCCAGCATTTGATCGGCGTTGCCGTGGTCGGCTGTAACCAGCGCCGCGCCGCCCATTGCTAAAATTTTGTCCGTTACCTTTTTCACGCATTCGTCAACGGTGTGTACGGCTTTTATCGCCGCGTCCATAATGCCCGTGTGGCCAACCATGTCGCAGTTTGCAAAGTTCAAAATGATTACGTCGTAAATGCCTTTGTCTAACTCTTCAAGCACTTTTTCCGTTACGGGATATGCACTCATTTCCGGTTGCAAATCGTAGGTAGCTACCTTCGGGGAAGGGATAACGATACGCGTTTCGCCTTCCACGGGCGCTTCCAGCTTTGCGTTAAAGAAGAAGGTTACGTGCGCGTATTTTTCCGTTTCCGCAATGTGTAATTGTTTTAAGCCAAGCGAGGAAAGGTATTGCGGCAACGTGTTGTTGATTTCATCAGGAGGGAATGCAACGCCCACGTTTTCAAAGGAAGAATCGTACACCGCAAAGCCCACGAACGTAGGGGCAAGGAAACCCGTTTTGCGTTCAAAACCAAGCGTTGCGCCCGTTTTAGCGTCCGTGAAGGGGAACGCGGGTTGCGAGAACATTCTCGAAATTTGGCGCGCTCTGTCGGGGCGGAAATTAAAGCAAATAATGCTGTCGTTCTTTTCAATCAATGCAACGGGTTTGCCGTTTTCCATCAGGTTGGTGGGCAGGATAAATTCGTCGGTAACGCCTTGCGCATACGAAGCTTTCGCCGCGTCTTCTGCGCTGCCTTCAAACGCTACGCCCGTGCCCATCGTCAACATATCGTACGCCTTTTCTTCTCTATCCCAGTTGTTGTCTCTATCCATTGCGTA
>JAZQWZ010000148.1:0-2451 GCA_045632625.1 Candidatus Scatosoma sp.
CAAGCCCACGATATCCGTCATGGAAATTAAGCTTTCCGCTTTCAATTCCCCTGCAAGGCGCGCCGCCACCGTGTCCGCATTGATGTTGTAGGTGTTGTTTTCTTCGTCAAAACCCACGGTCGATACTACGGGAATGTAGCCCTTTTCCAGCAAATCGAGCACAGGTTCTACGTTCACGTCGGTAATTTCGCCGACAAAGCCCAAACGTTCGTCCGCTTTCTTGGCTTTAATCATTTTGCCGTCGATACCGCACAGCCCGATTGCTTTTCCGCCCTTGTTTTGTAACAGGTTAACAAGGTTTTTATTCACCTTACCCGCAAGCACCATTTGCACGATTTCTACGCTTTCTTTGTCCGTTACGCGCAGTCCGTCGATAAATTGCGATTTTTTGCCTACCTTATCGAGCATTTCCGTAATTTCAGGGCCGCCGCCGTGCACCAACACTACTTTTACACCAACCAACGACAAAAGCACCAAATCCCCCATCACGGCTTCTTTGAGTTCGTCGTTGAGCATGGCGTTGCCACCATATTTCACTACGATAATTTTATTGTTGTATTTTTGAATGTACGGCAAGGCTTGAATTAAAATTTCCGCTCTTTGCGCCTTTGTAAGTTGCATAATTTTTCTCCTTTTTAGGTTCTGTAATCACCGTTGATTTTCACATAATCGTAGGTCAAATCACAGCCCCACGCCACGGCTTTTTGTTCGCCGCATTTCAAATCAATCAAAATTTCAATTTGCTTTTCGAGCAAAATTTCTTTGGCTTTTTCTTCGGAAAATTCCACACCTGCGCCGTCTACGCAAACAACGATTTCCCCTTTCGCCGAACGGAACGCCACGTCCACTTTGTGAACGTCCACGTCCGTGCCGCTATACCCGATGGCGCAAAGTACACGCCCCCAGTTGGCGTCCGAACCAAACATAGCCGCCTTGACAAGTGACGAACAAATAACGGATTTCGCCACCGTTTTCGCCGTTTGCACGTCTTTCGCACCGCTCACCTTGCATTCTAAAAGTTTGGTTGCGCCTTCGCCGTCCGACGCAATTTCACGGCACAAATACTGCGTAACCGCCGCCAAGGCTTGCTTAAACGCTATAAAATCCGCATTTTCGCAAGTAATTTCTTTGTTGCCAGCCAAGCCGTTCGCCATTACGCTAACCATATCGTTGGTGGAAGTATCACCATCTACGCTAACCATATTAAACGAATCTTCCACGTCCGCAGACAACGCTTTTTGCAACATATTTGCGGAAATTTTACAATCGGTGGTAACGAATACGAGCATCGTTGCCATGTTGGGATGAATCATACCGCTGCCCTTGGCAATGCCGCCGATATGGCAGGTTTTACCGCCCACTGTGAACGAGAAAGCAATTTCCTTTTTCGTCGTGTCCGTCGTCATGATGCCTTCGCAAGCGAGCGCGCTGTTATCTCCTAAACCGCTGACAAGCGCGGGGATGCCATTTGCAATCGGCGTAATATCAAGCGGTTGCCCGATAACGCCCGTGGACGCCACGATAACGTCCGTTGCGTCAATACCCAGCTCTTTGGCAAGCAGGTCACACGTTTGCGTTGCAATTTCAATGCCGTTTGCGTTACAGGTGTTGGCGTTGCCGCTGTTGCAAATCATCGCGCGCGCTACCCCGTTTGCAATGTTGTTTTTGGTAACGGTAAGCGGAGCCCCTTTCACCAAGTTTTTGGTATACACCGCCGCAGCCGCCGCCGATACTTGACTGTAAATAAGCGCCAAATCTCGCTTAGTTTTGTTTTTTCTAATACCGCAATGTAACCCGTTTGCCGTAAATCCTTTCGCGGCGCATACACCGCCTTGTACTTGTTCTAACATATTTTTTTCCTTACTTTTTACTATTTCTTATACTATCAAGCCCTTCGTTCTTTCCGCACCGATAACAAGGTTCATGCATTCTACAGCCGCGCCGGAAGCACCTTTGCCCAAATTATCGTATACGGCAATAAGCAAAATGCGTTCGTCATTGCCCACTACGGTAATTTGCATGCTGTCTTTTCCCATCATCGCCGTGCCCGATAAAAACCCGTTTTCATCCGCACTTTCTACGTAGCGCACAATTTCGCTTTGATATTTCTCTTGATATACTTTCTTGATATCTTCCACCGTTTTTCCTGACTTTAACTGCTGTTTGAACACAGGCACGGTTACCGCCATACCGCTGTAAAAATCGGAGACAATAGGCGAAAACATGGGCGCGGAAAGCAAACTGCACTTGGCTTGCATTTCCTTTAAATGCTTATGCGTTTGCGAAAGCGCGTATTGTCTAGGCGCGTCCAAAAGCGTGTTTCTATCTTGACTTTCGTATTCGGCAATCATCTTTTTACCGCCACCCGAATAGCCCGTTACGGAAAAACAGGTCAACAGCGCGTCCTTTTCCAAAATACCCGCTTCCACCAACGGATACACCAGCGCGATA
>JAZQWZ010000149.1:0-2791 GCA_045632625.1 Candidatus Scatosoma sp.
ATTGAGCAGGTATGGGAGGCAATCAAAAAATACAATCCTGAGTTTGTTGGATATAAGTGGGATGAAACAAATCCCCGTATTCAATTAGAGCCTATCGGCACAAGGGGATATATTGAACTGCATCCGGTAAAAAGCATTTAATAAATTTCAATTTATCGGGATGATAATAAAAGATAAGGGGTGACGGAAAAATCAACCGTCACCCCTCAAAATTTGCTATGCAGTAAACAAAGAAAAGAGAATGGGGAAATTCTTTTCTATTCCCGTTTTCAATTTTTATAAAACGGACATCTTTCTTGAATGCATTGCGAATTTTTCAGTTTGTAGTCGCACGCAATCGTTTCCGTTTCCATTTCGATGCCGTATTTCTCTTTGACGAATTTTATGCCATTCGATAAAGAGATAAAAGCATTTCGTTTGCAACAGCGCGCACCGCCGATTTTACTCATTTTAGAAATCACGGCGGAAGTGTATTCCATATTATCCTTGTAATAATCGTCCGTACTCAAAGGACTTGTTTTATGAATAACGGAAAGGGCAGCGCCAACCGCAGTTACCGAACCGCAAACACCCCAATATCCGCACATTGCGCCTGGCATCATAATCGTTCTTTTTGCGAGCGTTTCCATACAAGTCGGTAAATCAATATCACCGCCTGCATTTTTATACGCAGTCAAAAACGCCGCACCGTCAAGGAAATGATGTTCAGGACCGTGCATATTGATAAAGTCTTTATTCATCAATTCTTTTGCGATTTTAATAGGGTTCTTGGATTGCGTATTTAATAAGTGCTGTTTAATCAAATCGTATTTTTCTTGTAAGGTGTATTCCATATACTGTTTTTCCTTTGTTGCGTTTGTATGGTCATTATAGCACGTTTCACGAAATTTTTCAACCTATACTTTGTTATTCCAATATTTTTCCATCCGTGGAGATTGTAACGATGCTCCACGGAATCATTTTTCCGCTTGCAATCAAAGCGCGTTTCACGGCATTTTCAATTCCCCCGCAACAAGGCACTTCCATACGAACGACCGTCACGCTTTTAATATCGTTGCCTGCAAGAATTGCCGTAAGTTTGTCGGCATAATCTACGTCATCGAGTTTAGGACAACCAATGAGTGTGATTCGATTGCGAATAAATTCGTTATGAAAATTGCCGTAGGCATAAGCCGTGCAATCTGCCGCAATAAGCAAATTTGCGCTGTTAAAATACGGTGCGTTTACAGGCACGAGCTTTATCTGTACGGGCCATTGCGAAAGCCTGCTGACAATAGGCGAGCTAACTGTGGGGCAGGAGTGTTCTTCGCGTTGAATGGCTCTCGATTGCGTACCTGGACAACCGCAAGGTAAAGGGCTTTTCTTTTTTGCTTTGGCGGCGAGAACAGCCGCTTCATCATAAGCAGGTGCTTCGCGCTCTTCAAACGAGATTGCATCAACAGGACAAGCAGGCAGACAATCCCCAAGTCCGTCGCAGTAATCTTCTCTGGTAAGACGAGCCTTGCCGTTTATCATTTCAATCGCACCTTCGTGGCAAGCAGCGGCACAAGCTCCGCAACCGTTGCATTTTTCTTCATCGATTTTAATTATTTTTCTAATCATAATTTGTCTCCTTTCTTGACATTGTAATGATATTATAGTACAATAATTAAAACAAGTCGGTTGTTTTTACAACAAAAAGAGGGGTTTATGAAAAAATTTATTCCGATATTGAAAAGAACGCAATTATTCGCCGCCGTTTCCGAAGAAGAGATTTCCTCGATGCTGTCTTGCCTTAACGCACGGCTACGCACTTATAAAAAAGGGGAATACGTACTTCGTCAAGGCGAGCATCTAAATGATATCACGGTACTCGTAGACGGAGAACTCCATATTCAGCGAGATGATTATTGGGGGAATCGTGCTATCGTTGACCGTATTGCCGTTGGAGAAATGTTCGGGGAAGCGTATATCGCGCCTGAAAGCGGTGCGCTTTTGAACGACGTAATTGCCGTTGAGGATAGCACCGTTATGTTTTTTGACGTAAAGCGAATTATTACCGTCTGTTCTTCCGCTTGCAGATTTCATTCTATTGTCGTACAAAATTTATTTTTCGCAATCTCCGAGAAAAACCGAAAATTGGTACAAAAGCTAGGATATATATCCAAGCGTTCCACAAGAAAAAAATTGATGTCCTATCTTTCCGAAGAAGCCAAGCGGAATAACAGTTCATCGTTTATTATTCCGTTTAACCGTCAACAGCTTGCGGATTTTTTATCGGTAGATAGAAGCGCGATGTCAAACGAGCTTTGTAAAATGCGAGATGAAGGACTTTTAGAATTTAATAAAAATGCTTTTAAGTTGTTATAGAAAAATTGAAGGGCTGACGTTTATTTTTCGTCAGCCCTTCAATTTTGCCTCGATGTAAACAAAGAAAAGCAAAATGATTGAATTATCGATAGGAATGTGATATAATACCGATAAATAAGAAGTTGACGGAGACGGCGAAATGAGTATAACACAAAGATTTTACGACAATATGGCTTCTCATTACGATAAGCTTTTCCTTGATTGGAAAGCTACAACAAAAGAGCAAGCTGTATTATTGCAAAGTATAATTCAAAAATTCAATTTTGGTCAAACCGCAAGTATCCTTGATTGTGCTTGCGGAATAGGTACGCAAGCAATAGGTCTTGCCACGCTTGGCTACAATGTAACCGCCTCTGATATAAGCAACGGCGAATTAGCCGAAGCAAAAAAAAGAGCCTTAAACTCAAATGTTAACATTCACTTCGCCAAAGCCGACTTTTGT
>JAZQWZ010000150.1:0-27217 GCA_045632625.1 Candidatus Scatosoma sp.
GGCAAAACTGCACTTGCTCAAAAGTTGCTCGAAAAATATAAATACCCATATCTCTCAATCGACCACCTTAAAATGGGGTTGATTCGTAGCGGAAACACCAAACTCACTCCAATGAGCGACGATAAGGATTTAACCGCATACTTATGGCCGATTGTTCGTGAAATGATTAAAACTGCTATCGAAAACAAGCAGAACTTAATTGTCGAAGGTTGCTATATTCCGTTCGATTGGCAAAAGGACTTTGAGCATGAATATCTTGAAAATATCAAATATTACTGTCTGGTAATGAGCGAGAAATATATCAGAAATCACTTCGCGGACATAAAGAAATATGCAAATGTGATTGAAAATCGCTTGGATGATGAATGCTGCACGATGGAAAGCGTATTAGAAGATAATGCAAAAGTGTTATCCCTTGCACAAAAGCACAATGTGAACTATATACTCATTGAAGATGAATATGAAATCTGTATTGACTTATAATTGTGATATATTAGATGATAGAAAAAAGAAAGGGCTGACGGAAGTTAAACCGTCAGCCCTCAAATTTTGCTACGCAGTAATCAAAGAAATTGAAATTGAAATTTATTCTTTATTGAGCCCTTGTAAAATGCCGTCTTTAACTTCTCTAATTGTTGGTGCCCAGTTGGATTTATTGCTTGCCTCTAAAGATTTGATGAATTCGTAAGCATGTTGGGTTGTTGGGAATTGTAAACACATAGAGAAATAGGGGGTAATGCTAACAGGATTACCTGAAATACTTTTTTGAAGATATAAATTATTTAAAATTTCAATAATGTAAAAGGTATCGGGGAGTACGCCCCTTTTATAATCGCTTTGGTTTATTTCTATAATTTTATCGGCATTAAAAAAGGTTCTATAATCATTCTTATAAGAGATTATACGTTTTCCTAATAACTTTTTCCTTTTTCTATAAAGGAATGCAGGGTTTCTTTTTGTGCCTAATAATTCCGCTAATTCTCTATCAGAAATATTTGGATTTCTATCTACAATTTTCAGTAGCAGTTGTTCTTCCTCAAACGGCATTTTCTTTGGATGATTCATGTTTTTCCGTGAAAGCTTTGGTTCTAAACTCGATAGAGTGCCGTTATATTGTTTTGCCCATCTGTAAATGGTTGTACGGGTGATATGATATTCAATTTCAAGAACTTTAAGAGATTCTCCTTTTTTATAGCGTAATACGCATTCTTCCTTTTTTTCGATGGGCAAGTTGTTAATCATAATACTCCTTAAATTAAAAACCGCAAGGTTGTATCCTTGCGGTTTTTAGTGCGGTAAAACCGCTATTTTTGGTCGAGGCGACGGGGATCGAACCCACGACCTTCGCGTCCCGAACGCGACGCGCTACCAGCTGCGCTACGCCTCGATTTTTCAGTTTTTTATCTATTTTCGTAAGTGGTCAAACATGTGGTCAAGCCACTTATTTCGAACGTTTTTTAGAAAAGTGTACCGCCCGAATTGTTAGGTTTTTCAAGGGGTTTAGCGATTTTCAAAAATCACTGCTTCAAGACCGGTGGCGGTGTCCCGAATATAACGGACTACCAACCGTGTAAACTTTGATAAACAATTCACAACCGATATTATAACAAAATCAAGTAAAATTGTCAATTCTTTTTCACTGCCATTTCAACGATTTTCAAAAATAAACACTTCCCAAATGATAGGGAAGTGTTGTATGCATCTTTTACGACTCGAATTCAAAACAAGGGATAGGTTTCAGCTTAAACGCATTGCATGTATGCAAACGATCGATTTTCTCTTTCCATTCTTCGTTTACGTACACGCCCTCGCGTATATATCTATCTAAATCGGCGTACGTAAACCCAAGATTATCCTCGTCCGTCTTGCCCGAAAGTCCATCGGACGGCACCTTTTCCACTAAATTTTCAGGTAATCCCAAATAATGCCCGATTGCCTTTACTTCCTGCACCGTCAGCTTCCCAAGCGGGGAAAAATCCCCGGCGGCATCACCATAACGAGTAGAATAACCCACCCAGTCTTCCGACAAATTGCATGTATTCGCCACACGTCCGTTCAACGATTGCGACAGGGCATACAGTGTAGCCATACGTACGCGTGGGGGCAAATTAACAACGGCTTGGCGGCTAAGTGAAACGCCAGCATTTTGCACGCTTTCCATCACTCCGTCAACCGCTTGTTTCACGTTGCAAACATAAAACGGGATACCCAGGTATGCGACGAGTTGTTTGGAACAGTCAATATCGCTTTGTTCGCCGTTGGGCATTAAAACCCCGATAACGCGTTCTTTTCCAAGCGCTTTTGCGCACAAAGCAGCGACCACGCTCGAATCCTTCCCGCCCGAAATCCCGATCACGGCATTGCAGCCTTTTCCGTTTTCGTCAAACCAGTTTCTAATCCATTCAACGGCACTTTCCGTCGCTCTTTTTACGTCAAACATTATTTCACACTCCAAACAATAAATCGCCGTACGTGGGTATCGGCCAGTATTCCGCGGATACCAAAAGTTCCATTTCATCAGCGGCGATGCGCAATTTCTTCATACACGGTAACACTTTTTTCTTATAATAATTGCCAAGCTTCGTTACGTCGCTGATTTTTTCCATACTGCAAAGTGCCTTATCCAAGCGTTGCGCTTGTGCGTACGCCTCGCGCGTCCATTCGGAAATTTTAGCAAGCGTTTCTTCTTCGTATGAACAATCCAAAGTCGCGGAAATCGTCTTTTTTGCAGTCAAAGTTTCAGCCAAAGCACGGCTGTACGCACTTGCGGCAGGCAAAATATCCTTCATTGCCATATCTACCATCGTGCGCCCCTCGATATGAATGAGCTTGCAATAGCCTTGCATTAAAATTTCATAACGAGATAAAAGTTCGCGCTTAGTGAAAACTTTGTGCGTAGCAAACAGCACCACGTTCTTTTCCTTGATAAGATAGGGCAGTGCATCGGGCGTCGTTTTCAAGTTCAAAAGCCCGCGCTTATCCGCTTCCATGAGCCATTTATAATCATAGCCGTTGCCGTTAAAAATAATACGCTTATGCTCGGCGATCACGCGTTTAATCAACTCATGCAAAGCCGTTTCAAAATTGCTTGAATTTTCAAGTTCGTCGGCAAACAATCGCAATTCTTCCGCAACCGCGGTATTCAAAACAGTATTCGACATAGAAACGGACGCTGACGAACCCAGCATACGGAACTCAAACTTATTGCCCGTAAACGCGAACGGCGAAGTGCGGTTTCTATCCGTCGCATCTTTGGGGAATTTAGGCATAGTATGTACGCCGACGCGGAGTAATTCCTTTTCCTTCGCGCCGTACGGTTTATCGTTCTCAATCGCTTCCAAAATATCCGTCAACTCATCGCCAAGGAATATGGAAACAACGGCAGGCGGCGCTTCGTGTGCACCCAAACGGTGGTCGTTCCCAGCGGACGCAACGGAAACACGCAATAAATCTTGATATTCGTCAACCGCCTTAATAACAGCGCAAAGGAACAGCAAAAATTGCGCGTTTTGATAGGGCGTTTCACCGGGCTCTAACAAGTTTACACCCGTATTTGTCGACATGGACCAGTTATTATGTTTACCGCTGCCATTCACACCCTCAAACGGCTTTTCGTGTAATAAGCACACCAAATTATGCTGTTTGGCAAGCCGTTGCATAATCTCCATCGTCAGCTGATTGTGGTCGGCTGCAATGTTGGTAGTGGTAAACACGGGCGCGAGCTCGTGTTGCGCGGGCGCAGCTTCATTATGTTCTGTTTTTGCCAGTACGCCAAGGCGCCAAAGCTCTTCGTCTAAATCACGCATAAACGCCTGTACGCGCGGTTTCAAAACGCCGAAATAGTGGTCTTCCATCTCTTGACCCTTGGGCGGTTTTGCGCCGAACAAAGTGCGCCCCGTGAACAGCAAATCCTTGCGTTTGTTGAAAATATCCTTGTCCACCAAGAAATATTCCTGTTCAGGCCCAACCGTCGTTTTTACGGACGTAACGTCGTCGTTCCCAAACAGTTTCAAAATACGCATCGCTTGGCGGTTAATGGCTTCCATTGAACGCAAAAGCGGTGTTTTTTGGTCAAGTGCGTCGCCCGAATACGAGCAAAATGCAGTAGGGATACATAAAACGCCGTCTTTAATAAACGCATAAGAAGTCGCGTCCCAGGCCGTGTAACCGCGTGCTTCAAAGGTGGCGCGCAAGCCGCCGGACGGGAAAGACGAGGCGTCGGGTTCGCCGCGCACCAACTCTTTGCCCGAAAAATCCATCATTACGCCGCCGTTTTTGTCGGGGGAAATAAAACTGTCGTGTTTTTCTGCGGTAATCCCCGTCATCGGTTGGAACCAGTGTGTAAAGTGCGTGGCACCGTTTTCCACCGCCCAATCTTTCATAGCGGCAGCTACTTCGTTCGCTACGGATAAATCCAAACTGCGCCCGTGCGCGATGGTGCGCTCCAACGCCTTATAGGTGTCGGGGGTGAGGCGAGCTTTCATTGCCTTGTCGTCAAAGACCATACAGCCAAAATATTCCGATACGCATGTCATAATAAACGTTCTCCTTTGTATGCGCAATTTCGCAATCGTAAATATACGATTATTATACTGCATTACGGATGGAAAGTCAACGATTTAAAGCATGTTGAAAAAATTTTAAACCACCTTTTTTCAAAAATTAAGGCGTTTTTTTGCGTTTTTCCACGTTTTTAACACCCTTTTTTCAATTTTTGCAGAAAACTGCATTTTTCATAAAATCTTATCACGGCTGTAATTCCGTCAAAAAATCATAATAGCGAACGGGCATATATCCACGCATTTGTTTGATGCGTTCCCGCGAAGGAATATTGACCGCAGAGTAATACGTTTTCCAAAGCGTTTGCCAGGCATGTTCGTCTTCGCTTAAAAAAATGTCGGCATTTTCCAAAGACGCTATGGCGGTGCGTTCGCCGTTAAAAATCACCGCTTTTTTGCGTTTAACATCGTGTATCACGAACGGAGTTTTCCCAAGCCGCGCGCAAAAATGCGGAGTAAGCAAATCACAAATATCATTATCGGGGGAAAAGGGTGCGTATAAAATGCCGCTTGCCGTTTCCGTAAAACGGATAAACCCGTGAAAGCGGTGAATTTCAAACCCCACGCGCTTGATACGCTGTACGGCGTCGAATACGTCGTCGAAAGCCAATGCTTCCCGAACAGGCTTTTTTGCTTGTGCTAAGCGCCGCACGTAAGTAAAAGCTACTTGTTCACTGTTGTTTTCGCCTGAACGCAAAAGATAAGAAATATCCCGCATAATGCGCGTATCAAAAGATAATAATCGTGCACGCGCGCGTTGGGCTTTGTTTACATCTGTTTGCACGTAGATGGGCTCTTGCCCCAAAAGCAGTTGCGTTTTATCGCAGGCAAGCTGTGCGTTTGGATCGTTAAAAGCGCATACGAACGCTGTCAAAAAACCGTCGATAGTGCCATCGAAAAAGTAAATCATCGCATACCTGCCCCCCTTGTTTTTTGTTATAGCTGTCCTGTCAGCGCCATCAAGGCATTTTCGCGGCTAGATAGCATCGTAAACATATCCAGTTGCGTAGCGCTTTCCTGCGTTTCTGTTTCTACCAATAAACCGCGGATATCGTTTTCTTGCTTTGCACCCAAAAACTTGCCGTTGCAGGTAATAAAGTGCTTGGCGCGCTTTAACGCTACGCGCATTTTGATTAGGTCTTCAAAGGTTAATTTTGTGTATCGCCGCGCTTGCAAAATCTTTTGTGCGTTTTTCCCGCCAATCCCTGGTACTCGCAATAGATTTTCTAACGGCGCTTTATTGATTTCTATGGGGAAAAGATGTAAATTGCGCAATGCCCAAGCGCATTTCGGGTCAAGCTCTAAGGATAAATCTTCGTTTTCGTTAAGCAATTCTTCTACGGAAAACCCGTAAAAGCGTAACAGCCAGTCGGCTTGATATAAGCGGTGCTCTTTCAGTTGCCCTGTGCCAACGTTGGGCAAAAGCGCGTCACGCACCACGGGTACGTAGGAAGAATAGTACACGCGCTTTAATTGCATGTTGCGGTATAACGCTTGGCTTAACCGTAAAATTTGTCCGTCTTTTTCGGGTGACGCCCCCACGATCATTTGTGTGGTTTGACCAGCGGGCAAAAAATAACCTCGTACCTGCCCCTTGCGTTTTTCTTCCATAAACTGTATTTTTTCCGTTTGTAGAGTGCGCATCGGGACAAGCAAACTTTGCTTGCTCTTCTGAGGTGCAAGCAATTTTAAGCTTTGCTCGGAAGGCAATTCCACGTTGTAACTCATGCGGTCGGCGTATCTTGCAGCTTCGCTGTTTAAAGCCGCGTCCGCACGCGGAATGCCCTTTAAATGTATGTATCCGTGAAAACCGTATTCCGTCCGCAATTTTTTCACAACCAACAACAAACGCTCCATGGTGTAGTTGGGATTTATATGCACGGCGGACGATAAAAATAATCCTTCAATATAATTGCGCTTGTAAAAATCCATTGTCAGCTCACAAATTTCTTCGGAGGTAGCGCTCGCGCGCGGGACGTCCGCGCTACTGCGGTTGGGGCAGTATTTACAATCGTAGATACAATCATTGCTGAGCAAAATCTTCAAAAGCGATATGCACCGTCCGTCAGGCGTAAACGAATGGCAACAACCAGAGATATAACCGTTGCCGATACCGCCTGCGTTTTTGCGTGCACTTCCCGACGACGAACACGATACGTCGTATTTGGCACTTTCTGTTAAGATTCTTAATCTTTCTGCGCTAATCATATCTTCATTATACGCTTGTTAAAACCAAAAGTCAAACAAATGTTCGCATTTTACGTAAAAAATTGTCATAAAAATTTATTACAAACAGGGTAAAATGCTTGATTTGTCATATAAATATATGATAAAATAGCATGGATGTCAAAAAAGAGTAAGGAGTTTTGATACAAATGTCTAAAAAAGAAAAGAAACAAAAGCATCGCCGTAAATGGTATTTTCGGTTTTTATTAAAGTTAATGAAAAAACGGTATCCCAAACCGCAATTTATCTATTTGGGAGAAGAAGTGCAAGATGGTAGTTTGATTATCAGTAACCACGAAGGTACGGATGCGCCGTTGTCTTTGGAAATGTACTTAGGTAAAAACGTAACCATGTGGGGCGCGCACGAGATGAATTCGGGGCTTATCAAAATGTATAAATACCAAACGCGCGTGTACTATCACGAGAAAAAACACTGGAATTTGCATTTGGCGCGCTTGTTTTGCTTGATTGCCAGTCCGCTCACCTATTTATTTTACAGCGGTTTAGGTTTGATTTCCACCTATAAAGATTCGCGTTTTATGAAAACTGTTCGTGAAAGTATTGCGGCGATTAAGAAAGGGGAAAGTATCGTTGTTTTTCCCGAAGATTCCAAAAATGGATATCTTCCCGAACTTGAAGGCTTTTTTGGGGGATTTGTCGTGCTTGCGGACGTATGCAAACGCCGCGGTATAGATGTACCCATCTACGTTACGTATTTTAAGATAAAAGAAAAGCAATACATTATTGATAAACCCGTGTTGTATTCTCAGCTTACAGCAAACGGAGAAACGCGCGAAGAAGTAGCGAAGCGTTTGTTGGATCGTTGTAACGAGCTTGGTAAGATGCAATTTAACGACGAACAAAATTCGCAAACGGCATAAATAAAAAAAAATGAAAACAACAGGGGCAGGTACGCGTTGAACGCACACCTGCCCCTGTTGTTTTATACAATGATTGTTTAATATCTAAGGTCGATACGGCTTGCGTCCATGCCAGCGGCAAGTAATTTATCGTAGTAATCTTTCGCGATAGAATTTTTTACAGACGTAACGCTTGAACCGGTGTTGATGGTAATTACGTATTTGTTTCCGCTTGAACGCACGCTCACGAACGTAACGTTCCACATGGATTTTGCCACTTGTTTTGCTACCTTTTCCACGGTAAACGTATCGCCCGAGCCTACGTGCGCACCAGAAGTAAACGCCGAACCGCTGAGCAAGGATTTAATAAGCATGATAGGGGATATGAGCATCACCACGGCAAGCGCAATACAAATCCAAGCAAAAACCGTCGCGGCGCCCGCCAAAGCTCCCACCGCATATTGTGCAGCCAAAGGCAACGCAAAAATGCCGATTAAGTAGAAAAATCTTCTTCCTTTGTAATCTTCAAAATCAAATTCGTTGTCGAATTCTTCATAATCAAACGTTTTAGCAAACAGCATGGTTTGAATAGCAAAGGACGTGCACGCGCATATTTTGGCGGGGTTTTGCAAAGAGCTAAATGCCGCGCCGATATACACAACGCACGCTAAAATATAGGTAGCGATTAAAAGCATGGGGAAAAATCTTTTTGCTCTAATTTCATCGGCAAATTGATAGATAACCAAGACCAAGGGAAGTGCAAGTGCTAACGAACGACCAGGGCTAAGTATAAAATACACCACGGACAAGATAAGCACAACTAGCAAGGACGGTTTTATTTTGATATTCTTCATAACGTTCTCCGTAGAAATAATTTTGATAGCATAAGTATAGCATGTATTTTGACAAAAGGCAAGCGTTTGTTGTTATTAAAAATCGAGGTGAAATAAAAAACAGGTATCCATAAGGGTACCTGTTTTTCTTTGGCGCAGAGAAGAGGATTTGAACCTCCGGTACGTTTCAGGCGTACACACGATTTCCAATCGTGCTCCTTAAACCACTCAGACATCTCTGCAATTTTTAGGCGTTTGTCGCACAAGCGCCTATTTATATTACTGTATTTTATCAAAAATTGCAAGCATTTTTGCTATACTTTTATAAAATTCCGAAAAAATCTTTTTATATCATCAACCTTTATAGCAATCACACGCTTGCCCGTTTTTCAAAAATCCCGTATCTTGGCATTTTTGGCAGGTGAATTGCGGTAGTAAGTCCTTTTCCGCAATGCCCATTTCTTTCAACAACGAACTACGTTCCGTTTGCAAATCTTTTTGTTGTTGCTGCAAAGCGGGCAATTTATGCGGCTCAAACATTTCCGCTTTGGCAAGAGAAAATTCCATCGACGAAAGCTGTTTGGAAATCGTGGAAAAGCGTTGGTTTTTGTTGGCTTTTGCCATATTCGCATCCGCGCGCTTTTGCGCTTGTTCACGAAGCAATGCATAATATCGATCCCTATCCGCCTTTGCGTTTGCTGCCGCTACGGTAGGGGAGATAAAATTACCCGATTTTGCGCTTGAACTCGTACCTGCCCCCGTCGTTTGCGGTATATCCTTGACAAAAAATACCTTTTCCTGCTGCCAGTCGGACAGAATTTTATTCATATACGGCATGGGGTTAGAGCTCGTTGCGCTGCGTTTCGCAGCTTCCAAAATCATATCGACGGAAAAACCATTTTCCTTCCACGTACGAATAAGAGTAAGATGGCTTGTGTTGCGCATTGCGCCACAAATATCTTGAATTTTTGTAAACAATTTTGCGTCGTCATTGCGTTCTTTAAGATACGCTTTCACGGCATCTTTGTCTACGCATCCCATTTCCACAAGTTTCACGAGCAAAGCATGCATACTTTCAAAACTCTTTCTTTCGTTCTTAAAGCAAAACGACGAAAGACCCAAAAGTGTCGCGCGTTCAAAACCGTATCCTAACCATTTGGAAATATATTCATCAATATAGGGGGCAGGGTTGCTCACTTTAACCCCTAACACCTTGCCGATATCATAGGTTAATTTCCTCATCGTTTCCCGCATTTGCAAATACGCGGTAACGTCCTTGCAATCCTTCACGCCTCGTTCGTATAAATCTTCCAAAACACTGTCCAAACCCCGCATAGTGCCACGTTTCATTTGTTTGGCCGCCGCAACGATAGCCGCCTTGTCAAATTCCAGCGTTTCCGTCCATTTGCGGTAAAGGGAATATTCGTTTTCATCAGGCGTACGCGGATAACCGTTTGTCGAAGTTAAGCCAAGCGCCGACAAAATGGCAACCACGTGCACTTCGTTGGCGTTATACGACGAAAGCTCGCGTTCCACCTGTTCGTAAGTAGTAGCGCCGCCCGCAATCAACTTTTTCGCCTTGTTAAAAATGTAGGAAGGAGAAACGGCATTGCCTTGTTTGTTGATGCAATATTCCGCAATCAGCAACAGTGCCTGCGGCTGCATCGCCGTTTCTTCCAAAAATTTCATATACTTAATAAATTCGCCTGCGTTGATGGGTTTACCCACCTTTTGCATTTTGCGCTCCAATTCCTTGTTGAAATCGGTGTATTTTTCATAGCGCACCTTTTTCGGGCGACCGATAGCCGCTTTTACGGGCAAATATTGTACGGCGAACGGATTTTTGGAGATAATTTGCACCAAATCATAATCTTCCCAAAACGCGAACGCTTCGACAATTTTTTCCTCGTCCGTTTTCAAAACTTCCGCCATCGCCGTCAAGGAAAAATCAGAAACGGCACTTTTACAAACATATAAACCGTACAAATACACCTTCACGGCAAAGCCATCCGCCTCGGGCAAATAATTAGTAATAAACCTGTTTTCCACGGTTACGTACGAGTTATCATCGCAATCCTTAGAAAAGGAACAAAACGCCATTGCATAAATCCTCCTTGACAAATTCCGCGCTCAAAAGCCCCGATTTTACACAATTTCCGCACGCTCGCGGAGAAAAAAGAAGAAAAATTTTCTTCTTTTAAGCAACTTTCCTTGCTTTCTTCAAAGAAATAGTGTATAATATACTATGTATATTCCGTTTGCATCGTAGCCAAACGCGGTAAAAATATTATACAAGTTTCGCAAAAAAATTGCAACCTAAAACGACGCCGTTTTAACAAAAAACCATAAAAAACGCAAAAAAATAAGCAAAAAACAAAAAGGAGGAGTTCCCATATGAAAATATTGCACACGTCCGACTGGCACGTTGGCAAACGTCTCATGGGCCGCGATCGCTTGCAAGAACAAGCCGAAGTGCTTGACGAAATCGTGGCTATTTGCGACAGGGAACAAATCGATTTGGTTTTGCTGGCTGGCGACGTGTACGACACCTACACCCCCAGTGCGGAAGCAGAGCAGCTTTTCTATGCAAAAATCAAACGCGTAGCAGGAGAACACAGGGCAGTGTTTCTCATCAGCGGCAACCACGACGACGGCGTGCGTTTATCAGCGGTAGCGCCTCTTTCAGGTGAGCACGGCATTTACGTAATGGGCAATGCTCGAACGATACCGCTTCCTAAAACCAACCACCGTGCAACGCGCGCAATCCAAACGGGCACGGGCTTTGCGATATTTGAAAACGCAAACGGCGTAAGAGTATACGTAGGCGCGCTGCCGTATCCCAACGAAGCCCGCTTTAAGGAAGAAAAATCCGATTTGCCTTACGTAGAACGCATACAGGGCTGGATGCAGGAAAGTATGCAGGGCAATGCGGGAAATTTACCCAGCGTGTTCATGGGGCACCTGTTCGTGGCAGGCGGTGCGGTGAGTGACAGCGAACGCGAAATTGACTTAGGCGGCGCAAGAGCAGTGCCACCCGACGCTTTACCTAAGGCCGACTATATTGCACTCGGCCACCTGCACAAAAAACAAAAGATGGGCAAAGGGAACGTGTATTATAGCGGCTCGCCCTTGCAGTATTCCTTTGACGAAACGGCAGATAAAAGCGTGAAAGTGTTTACGCTCAATCAAAACGGCGTGCAAAATTTAAAAGATATACCGCTCACCAAGGGCAAAAAACTGCTTCGTTTGCAAGCGGAAAACGTGGAAGACGCACTCATTTTATTACAGGGTTATCCCGATAACTTGGTGGAAATGAAGCTGCTGTTATCTTCGCCGTTGACCAGCGATGACAGTGCGCGCTTAGCGGCGAAAGAAAATTTAGTTTCCCTAATCACGGAAATCAGCGGTGAACAGGACTTGCAGTTTGAAAGCAGAAAGGGCTTGGCGGATTCCGCGCTTTTCGACGCCTTTTATCAAGCGGAGTACAATTCGCAACCCGACGAACAAGTAAAAACTCTGTTTTTAAGCATTTTAGAAGAAGTCGGCGGCAGGTAAACCACCGAAAAAATTAGGAAATTTATAAGGAGCTTTGCATGAAACCTGTCTATCTCGAATTTAGCGGTATCAACAGTTTCTCGGAAACGGCGCGCATTGATTTTCGCGCGTTGCTTGCGGGCGGCGTGTTTGGTATTTTCGGGGATACGGGCAGTGGCAAAAGCACCATATTAGACAGTATCCACTTTGCGCTCTACGGCGAAATCGACCGTGTACCCAAATCGTTTAACGACTGTATCAATCATCGCAGCGAAAGCGCAAAAGTGCTGTTCGATTTTGAAATTTTAAACGGCGGCGAACGCAAAATTTACCGTGTCCAACGCGAACGAAAACGCAAAACAGGCAGCAGTAAAGCATATTTGTACGAATTTACCGGCGAAAATAAAATGCTTGCGCTGGTAGAAGGCGTCAAGGAAGTAAACGAAAAGTTGGAAGAAATTATCGGTTTAAGCTTTGCCGATTTCAAAATGTGCATTGCTTTGCCGCAGGGCGATTTTGCGGCGCTCGTGCAATCCACTCCGAGTGATAGAGTAAAATTAGTGGCGCGCCTTTTCAATTTGGAAAAGTACGGCGAAGCGCTTTCCAAAGCCGTAAACGAACGCTTTTACCGCGCGCAGGAAGAAGTCAATTTGCTAAAAGCAAAAATGGACGAAAGTGCCGATTGCAGCGATGAAACGATGGCGCAGTTGCAAGCGCAAATCCAAGAACAACAAGCGTTGTTGACGCAAAGCAACCAAGCGTTGCGGGCGGCGGAAGCACAGGTCAAACAGTTAGAAGAAATTCGTTTAAAAAAGCAAGCGTTTGAAAGCGTGCAAACGGAAATACAAACGATGCAAACCCGCTTTGCAGAAATGCAACGCAAGCAACGCATGCTGCATATTGCGCCAAAGGCGCAAGCCGTGCAGGAAAAATATACCGCTATGCAAACGGCGGAAAAATTAGAAACACAGGCAGTCTTAAAAGCAAAAGCAGAACAGGAAAACTATCAGGCTTGTCAGGGAAAAATCGAGCAGGCAACCAAGGCGTTACAGGAAAGCAACTTCGACGAAACGCTTTTGCAGTGGAAGGTGCAATTACAAAAAGTACGCGACGCGGTCGTAGATATGCAAAACGCCAAGCTTGCGAAAGATAAATTAGACGATTGTATTTTGGCGTATCGCGCGTTGGAAAATGCGTGTAAAGCGGATGATTTCGACGGTAAGCTTAACCATTTGCAAGCAAAGCTTGCAGAACTTGGCGAAGACGAAACCTTTTTCGAGTTTTTAAAAACGCATTGCAAGGACGCGTTGCTTGTTGATACCTATCAAGAAGTGCAAACGGATTTGCGCGCGCTGGCAGGAAAATATCCGCAAACGCAAGCAGAAGTGGATATATTGCTCGGCAAATATACCTTGCAAAGCGTAGCGCAAACGCCCGATATGCAACGCCTGAGCGAAGCGTTTAAAAAACAGGAAGAACAACGCAAGCTGTTGAAAAAGCAAATCAGCGATTTGGAAAACCGCCGCTTGCAATATCAGGAAAACGAAAGCAAGAAAAAGCTGCTTGCCGAACAAGGAAAATTGCTGCGCAGCGCTTTCGAACTTGCACAGGAAAAAATAGCCTCTTTGCAGGGCTTGGGCAGCGAAGAACAAATCGAAAAGCAAATCCAATCGTGCGAGCAAGCCAAAAAACAAGCGGAGTCGCATTTGAACGCATGGAAGGACGAACAAAGCAAAGCGTATGCCGAAATGCAAAAACAGCAGGGCTTGCAAGCATTGCACGCGCAAACCAAGCAAGAACAGGAAACGGCGTTGCGGCAAGCGATGCAGGCGGGCGGTTTTGCACAGGTGGAAGACGCTACGGCACTGTTAAACGAGCTTGGCGATTTACAAAAAGCGCAAGAGCAAACGCAAGCGTTTTTGTCAACTTACGAACAATTACAAACACAAATTAAACAGACGGATACAACGGCTTTTGCAAGCTACAACGAACAAGCGTATTTGGACGCGCAAGCGGTTGTAGAACGGCAAAAATCCGCTGTGGAAACGGTCAATCAAACGCTGGGCGGTTTAAAAAACGAATACGAAAGTTTATGCAAACAACGCGAAAAATACCAAGGCTGGCTCAAAGAACTTGCCGAAAAGCAACAAAGGCAACAGGTATGCGATAAACTGCGTTTGTTGGTACGCGGAAATAAGTTTTTGGAATTTATCGCCTCGGAATATTTGCAGGAAATTTCTTTCACGGCAAGCAAAACGTTGCTTTCCTTAACAGGCGGAAGATATTTCTTGAAATACGATAAAGAATTTAAGGTTGGCGACAATTTAGACGGGGGGAATTTACGCGCGGTAAAAACGCTTTCGGGCGGGGAAACCTTTCTCGTATCCCTTTCCTTGGCGCTTTCGCTCAGCGCAACGGTATGCTTAAAATCCCTGCGTCCCATCGAATTTTTCTTCTTGGACGAAGGCTTTGGTACACTGGATGGTAAGCTTGTCGATACGGTTATGGACGTGCTTGGCAAGCTCAGTAAAACGTTCGCCGTAGGGCTTATTTCCCACGTGGAAGAATTAAAACATAGGATAGAAAATAAAATCGTGGTTACGGGTGCTACGGAAACGCACGGCTCGCAGGTGAAGGTCGAGTGCTACTAACCGCAAAAAAATAAAAAGAGACGAGTATGATAGTAAGCGCAATTTCTTTATGGAAAAAATTTAATGTAACCACTCCCTTAAACGCAAGCGAGTGGGCGATTGAAGAACGCGGCGGCGTGCGTTATAGCGACGTAACCTATTCAGGACACGAAGCAAGCGACGGCAGCGTTCGTATTTACGCGCGTTTTGCCCGTCCCGTAGGTAAGGGCAAACAACCCACGGTGCTTTTGTTGCCGGATGCCGGTGCGCCGTTGGATAAAGAGCTTTGTCAATATTTCTTGGATAAAGGTTACGCGGTGCTTATGCCCGATTATTCGGGAAAAATGCCCACGGATACGGACAGTGATTTCCGTACGATTTATCCCCCGTCGCTTGCGCATGGCAATTTAATGCAGGCGCGCGGTTTGAAGGATATGGACGGCTTGGAGGCAGATCAAACCACTTGGTTCGAATGGTTGTACATTTCCCTGTTTTCGTTAGAATACTTGCGCTCGCGCGAAGACGTAGGGGCAATCGGTGTAGTCGGCGTACGCGCAGGCGGTGCGCTTGCGTGGCAAACCATGCTTTCCCCGCACGTCAAATGCGGCGTGCCTATCAATGCGGTAGGCTGGAAATCCTTTTTACACCTTGCAAAATTCGGCGAAATGAGCGCGCACCATTTAAGCGATGCCGAACATAGCTATATCGCCTCGGTAGAAGCGCAATCGTACGCACCGTACGTGCGTTGTCCCGTATTGATGCTTTGTGCCTTGCGTGACGATTCCTTTGATTGCGACCGTGCATATGATACCTATTCGCGTATCGGCAATCAGGACGGAAACGCACTCGTATATTCGTCGGGCAGCGGCGCTTGTATCGGTCCTAACGGCTTAACGGATATGGATTTGTTCTTGGAAAAGAACTTAAAGGGCAGGGAAATTTACATTCCCGATACGCTCAATATCAGCTTAAAGGAAACGGAGAACGGGATTGATATTACGGTCGATTGCGACAAGGAAGGCATTTTGGAAGAAGCAGGTATTTTCTATGCCGAGGCCGACGTGCGCACCAAATGCGCTTATCGCGACTGGCAAAGAATATATAAGGTGGATGGGAAATCCGTAAAAAACGGGCAGTTTACACATACGATGAAACCCTTTGAAGGTGCGCCCGTGGTATTCGCGTTTGCTTATGCAAAATATATCAACGGTTTTAGAGTAATGTCGAAAATCACGGCAAAGCGTTTGAGTAAATGCAATGAAAACGCAATGAAAGGCAGGTCACTGTTTACGGGCGAACAGCTGGAAACGTTCAGCGTTGCCGAATATAAGGATTATTCCATTTCTAACATTTTCTTGGAACAGGAAGCCGTGCCCAAACGCGTGCTTGGCTACGGTAATATTGAAGGCGCGTATTCGCTTGGCGGTATTCGCACCTACAAAATCAGTTCGCCTACCTATATGCCCGATGAAAACGCACTGCTTAAATTTGACGTATGGACGAACAAGGACGCGGAAATTTTGGTTTCCGTGGAAGCGGCGGACGTGGAACGCGACGCCGAACGCTTTACGTACGTGATAGAAGTAAAAGGCGGCGGCAAATGGAAACGTATCGTTTGCAAAGCAGGCGAACTCAAAGGCGAAACGAGCGGTATGCCTTTAAAAAGCTTTGCCGAAGGGCGTACGTTGCTCTTTGATTGCGAAGACGAATCGGTAGAATTTGCCGTAACAAACATTCTTTGGCTGTAACGGAGAAAAACAGTATGGACGAATTACAAACTCCAACGCCCGATACGGGGGAACAAATACAAAACGAAAAGGGAATGAAACTGTCCGACTGGATTTTTGTCGGCGTATGCGCCTTGCTGGTCGTAGCTGTGTTCGTTTTTCGTTTTTGGTGGCGCAATCAATATTTTGGCGTGGTTGTCAACGGTTCTTCGATGAACCAAACGCTGGATAATGGGGACGAATTGTTCGTGCGTTCTATGAAAGAGGGCATAGTGGCGGAACGCGGCGACGTAATCGTGGTCTATACGGGCGCGTATTCGCAGACAGGTACAGGTTCGTATCTTATCAAACGCTTGATTGCAATCGAAGGGGATAAGGTGCGCTGTACGGACGGGCAAATTGAAATTTGCTACGCAGGCACGCAGGAATACGTACCGCTTGATGAACCGTACGCCTATTACGGCAATTATAAAAATGAATACGATTTTGCGGAATATCAAGTGGGCGTAGGGGAAATCTTTTTCTTGGGCGATAACCGCAGCTCGTCTGGAAGCAGTCAGGACAGTCGCTTTAAAGAAGGGCATTCCAACCTGCAATGCTTGTATAAGCAATCGGATATTTATGGCGTAGTTCCGTCATGGAGCGTTGACTGTAAAGGTATTTGTAAAATTTTTATCACCAAACCGAAAGATATGCGGTAAAACGCATACAAATAAATTTAAGAAAAAACCATTAAGGAGAAAATTATTATGGCAATTAGAATTACATCGGACAGCACTTGCGATTTAGGGCATTTGGTAGAAGAAAGAAACATCGGCATTTTATCGCTGATGGTAACGCTTGACGACAAGTCCTTCCACGACGGCGTAGATATCACGCCCCAAGACATTTTCGATTTTGTTGCACAAACGAAAATTTTGCCCAAAACGAGTGCGCCCAGCATCGGCGATTACGAAGAATTTTTTGCGGAACAATTAAAACAAGCGGACGAACTTATTCATTTCAACATTTCCGCAAAAAGCTCCGGCTCGCACAATATGGCGAAACAAGCGGCACAAAGTTTTAACGGCAAAGTGCGTGTAATCGACAGTAAAGCGCTTTCTTCCGGTCAAGGTCTTTTGGTTGTGAAAGCGGCGGATTTACGCGATGCAGGCAAAACGGCGGCGGAAATCGAAGAAACCATTTGCGCTTTGCGCGACAAGGTAAACACTTCGTTCGTTCCCGATAGATTAGATTATTTATTCAAAGGCGGCCGTTGTTCGCGTATGACGCTTTACGGGGCAAACCTTTTAAAAATCCACCCGAAAATCGCCATGGAAGACGGTCAGCTTCTTGCTGCAGGCAAATACCGCGGCGATATGTCCATTTGCATTAAAAAATACGTAGAAGAATTGAAAAATCAATACCCTGCATACGACAAAACGCGTTGTTTTATTACGCATTCTTGCGCTGATACCGAGCTTGTAGAGCTTGCGAAAAAACTCGTAAAAGACAACTTTGAATTTGACGAAATCATTGAAACGGTAGCAGGTTCTATCATCACCAGCCACTGCGGCAGGAACACGCTCGGCGTACTTTTCATCGCCGAATAAACAAATTGCCTAAGAGAAGAATAAGGCAATCAAGGAGAAAACAATCATTATGCAACTTTTGTATTCGGATGCGGATTACGCAGCCATTTATAAACAACGCCGTACCGTTTTGCACGTATTTTATGCAATCACGGGCGTTTATATGGCGTTTTGTATCGGATGGCTGATTTTCCATTTCACGCTACCGTATAAAGACCCTTTGGATATGTTGCCCCGCGCGATGGTATTTGTCGCGTCGGCGGCTTACGTCCTGTTTGCGTTTCCCTATTTAACGATCAAATATCGCCGAGTAAACGAGTATTACAAGCTTTTCAAACAATTCGGCGAATCGTTAAAAATGGAAGAACGCAACTATTTTTACGGCTATCAAGCGGAAACGGTGGAGAAAAACCATTTGGACGCATACAGTTGCATTTTTGCCACTTGGAACGCGCGCGCTCACGAATGGATGGAACGGGAAATTTACGTCGACGTGGAAAAGCCCTTACCTGATTTCGAGCGCGGCGATTTGGTGCGTTATATCACGCAAAGCAACTTTTTGCTTGGCTATGAAATTATCGAAAAGCAAGCGCAGGATTTTGGGGATTTATTCGGCTACGGGCAAAACGCAGACACGGATGAAGAAACGAACGAAGACGTAGACGATATGTTAAGAGAAACAGGGGAAAACGTTGAAGAAAACTCGCAATCGCAAAAAAAGGAGACAGACAAATGAGAGCGGTAGTTACGGTAACAGGCAAAGACAACAAAGGCATCATTGCAAAAATCACGTCATTTTTGGCGGATAAGGGTGCAAATATCGAAGATATTTCCCAAACGATTTTAGGCGACTATTTCGCCATGATTATGATTGCGGAAGTATCGGAAGTTAAGCAAGAACTCGCTTCGCTCGCAAGAGAATGCGCGGACTTCGGCAAACAAATCGGCATGTCGGTATATTTGCAACACGAAGATATTTTCAATGCGATGCACAACGTATAAAACGTCAAGGAGAAAGTAAATATGTTCAGTAAACACGACGTTTTAGAAACGATTGCGATGGTAGAAAAGGAACACCTGGATATCCGTACCATCACGATGGGTATTTCCCTTTTAAGTTGTATTCGCGACAGCGCGGAGCAAACGGCGCAAAAGGTATACGATTTGGTTTGTAAAAAAGCAGAAAATATCGTAAAGGTAGCCGAAGATTTATCGGGCGAATACGGTATTCCCATCGTCAACAAACGCGTATCCGTTACTCCCGTCAGCCTGCTTTGCGCTGCATTTCCGCAAAAAGCACCGCTGATAGGCAAGGCGCTCGACGACGCCGCAAGCACGTTGGGGATTGACTTTTTGGGCGGCTATTCCGCGCTCGTACATAAAGCAACGGCGGATTACGAATACGAATTTATCAAAACCATTCCCGAAGTGTTAGCATCCACCAAACGCTTGTGCTCGTCCGTTAACGTTGGCTCAACCAAGACGGGTATCAATATGCAAGCGGTAAAAATGATGGGCGAAACCTTTAAAAGAGCGGCGGAGCTCACCAAAGAGCAGGACGGTATCGGCGCGGCAAAGCTCGTGGCGTTTTGTAACGCAGTGGAAGACAACCCCTTCATGGCAGGTGCATTCCACGGCGTAGGCGAAGCGGATACAGTCATTAACGTCGGCGTATCCGGTCCGGGCGTAGTCAAACACGCGCTCGAACAAATTCCCGATGCGGACTTAACGGAAGTGGCGGAAATGATTAAACGCACAGCGTTTAAAATCACGCGCGCAGGCCAGCTCGTAGCCAAGCAAGCGGCTATGCGCTTAAACGCACAATTCGGCATTGTCGATTTGTCGCTCGCTCCCACGCCTGCGCTGGGCGATTCGGTAGCGCAAATTTTAGAAGAAATGGGCATTCAAACGGTAGGCGGCCACGGTACGACGGCGGCGCTTGCGCTTTTGAACGACGCAGTCAAAAAAGGCGGCGTAATGGCGTCCTCGCGTGTGGGCGGCTTGTCGGGCGCATTTATTCCCGTTTCCGAAGATATCGGCATGATTAGGGCGGCGGAAAGCGGCGCAATCACGCTGGATAAGCTCGAAGCTATGACCTGCGTTTGCAGCGTGGGCTTGGACATGATTGCTATCCCCGGCGACACGCCCGCCACGACGATTGCGGCAATGATTGCAGACGAAGCGGCAATCGGTATGATTAACAACAAAACCACGGCGGTGCGCATTATCCCCGCTATCGGCAAAACGGTAGGCGATCAAGTCAACTTCGGCGGACTGTTAGGCCGCGCGCCCATTATGCCAGTACACGCTTGCGATAGCTCGCGTATCATCAATCGCGGCGGCAATATCCCTGCGCCTATCCACAGTTTTAAAAACTAAAAGCAGCAGGGCAGGTACGCAATCAATAGAAAATAGTATTAGGAGTAACTAATTATGGAAAGAAACGAAATTGCACAAAATCTCAAATGGAAAACGTCCGATATTTTCCCTACCGACGAAGCATGGGAACAAGAATTTTCGGCAGTAGAAAGCGAATTTTCTAATTACGATTTTTCGGCGTATAAGGGCCACCTTGGCGACAAGGCAACGCTTTTGAAATATTTTGAAATGAGTGACGCGATGTCCCGCCGTATCGAACTTTTGTATTTGTACGCGCACCTTACGCACGACGTAGACGTACGCGTTTCTAAATATACCTCTATGAACGCGCGCGTGAGCGCTATGATTTCCAAAATCTTTGCGCAGCTTTCTTTCGTAGAACCTGAACTGACGGCGCTTGACGAAAGCGTTTTGCAATCGTTTATCAACGACCCCGATTTTAAAGACTACGATTACCGCTTGCGTAAAATCGCGGCGTCCAAAGCGCACGTTTTAAGTGAAAATGAAGAACGCTTGCTCGCGCTTGGCGGCGACGTTATGCGTGAATTCCGCGGCATCTTCTCTATGCTCGACAACGCTAACTTGAACTTGCCCAAAGCAAAATTCAAGGGCGAAGAAGTGCAAATGAGCCACGGCATGTACGGCGTAGTGTTGCACACGGGCAGCGATGAAGAAAGAAAGGAATGGTTTGAAAAATATTATCAAGCATACATCAACTTGATTGACGCCATTTCCCAAACGTACTATGCAAACGTAAAGAAAAACGTATTCTATAAAACGGTACGCAAATACGAAAGCTGTATGCAAATGGCGATGGACGGCGAAGACGTAACGCCTACCGTTTACAACAACTTGATTACGGCTGTACACGGCGCGCTTCCTACGATGCACGATTATATTCGTTTGCGCAAACAAGAAACGGGCTTACAAGAACAACATATGTACGATATCTACGTACCCTTGGTAGACGATGCGGAAATTAAGCTCCCCTTTGAAAAGGCGTACGATTTGGTTATTGAAGGTCTTGCGCCTTTGGGAGAAGATTATCAAAATCTTCTTCGTCAAGCTCGCGACGGCGGCTGGATTGACGTTTGCGAAAACGAAGGCAAGCGCAGCGGCGCGTATTCGTCGGGCGTGTACGATACGCACCCGTACGTGCTTTTGAACTATCAAGAAACCACCAACGATATCTTCACCGTTGCGCACGAAATGGGGCACGCGTTGCATACCTATAAATCCAACCATACGCAACCGTATGCAAAAGCTGATTATACCATCTTCCTTGCGGAAATCGCAAGTACGGTAAACGAAGTGCTTTTGCTCAAACACTTGTATAAAAAGACCGACGATAAGAACTTGAAGAAGTATCTTTTGAACTACTATATGGATATGATTAGAGCCACGATGTTCCGTCAAACGCAATTTGCCGAATTTGAACAAATTGCGCACGCAAAAGCGGAAGCAGGCGTGCCCTTAACGAAAGATATTCTCAACGGCGTATATTATCAACTCAACAAGGATTATTATGGCGACGGCATCATTCACGACGAACAAATCGCCTATGAATGGTCGCGTATTCCCCATTTCTACACGTCCTTCTACGTATACAAATACGCAACGGGTATTATCTCGGCAATTTCCATTGTAAAACGCATCTTGTCGGAAGGCGAAAGCGCCGTACAAGACTACTTTAACTTCCTTTCGTCCGGCGGTTGCACCGACCCTGTGGCAATCTTGCAAAAAGCAGGCGTGGATTTAACCACGATGGCACCGTTTGAGGTAGCCATGGACGAGTTTAAGGCAACTTTGGAAGAATTTAAATCGCTTTGCGAAAGCAAATAATTTGTAAAAACGATAACGAAAAAACAGAGGAAAACAATATGGCGACAAACGTAAATACCATGCCCTATAACCGCGATGCGGAAATGGCGCTTTTGGGCTGTCTGTTGATTGACGGCGACATTGCGATAGAGCTTGTAGAAAAGCTGACGGAAGACGATTTTTATCAGGAATCGCATAAATTTATCTTGCGCGCTATGAAAAAGGTGTTCGACAGCCGTAAACCTATCGATTTGGTTACGGTTGCCGACGAACTGGATAGCGAAGGCGCTTTGGAAAAGGCGGGCGGTATCGTATATTTGACCGACTTAACAGGGCTTACCCCCAGCGCGGCAAACTATAAATCGTATTACGAAATCGTTTCCCGCGACAGCATTAACCGTAGGCTCATTCGCGCGGCGCGCAAAATTATCGAAACGTCTATGGAATCCCCCGACGGCAACGCGTCCTTGGCGTACGCGGAAAAAACGGTGTACGACATTTCCCAACAAACGGAGCGTTCCGCGCTTTTAGGTATGTCGGACGGCGATATCATCACGTCGGTTTTGGACGAATTTCAAGCGTTGCAAGCTGACCCCAATGCGCTTCGTGGTATCCCCACGGGCTATAAGCGCTTGGATAAAATTACCAACGGCTTACACGGCGGCGATTTAATCGTCCTTGCCGCTCGTCCCGGTATGGGTAAAACGTCGCTTGCGATGAACCTTGTCGAAAACGCGTCACTCAAAAACAATAAGGTGAGCGCCGTATTCTCGCTCGAAATGCCGAGAAAGCAAATCATTCAAAGATTGCTTTGCGCGTACGCCAACGTGAGTATGGCAAACGCGCTTTCGGGCAGACTTTCCCAAAAGGAATGGAAAAAGCTTATGCTTGCCAGCGATAAGTTAAAAAAGAGCCAAATCTACGTAGACGATTCTTCGCGCGTGACGCCTGCGGAAATTTTATCCAAATGCCGTCGTTTAAGCGCAACGGCAGGCGGGTTGGATTTGGTTATGATCGACTATATCCAGCTTATGTCCAGCGGTTCGTCCGTGGTAGCGGGCAGTGAAAACCGTCAACAGGAAATCGCGTCCATCACGCGTGATTTGAAGATTATGGCAAAGGAATTGAACGTGCCCGTTATCGCACTTTCTCAGCTGCGCCGTATTCAATCGAAAGAACCGCAGCTTACCGACCTTCGTGAATCGGGTGCCATCGAGCAGGACGCCGATATCGTTATGTTTATTTCCCGTCCCGAAGTGACTGCCACCAAGGAAGAAATCGAAAGCGGACAAGTTGTCAAAGGCGCGGCGGAACTTATCTTGGCAAAACATAGAAACGGTGAACAAGGCCGTGTTTCCTTGAAATTTATCGGCGAATGTACCAAGTTTGTCGACGTGGACGAACAAAACCGCGAAGACGAGCCGCCTACGTACACGCATACGCCCGTGGAAGACGACGACGTAGAATATGAAGCGCCCGAAGACGACTATTATCCCCCCGAACCGCCTATGCGTAAAGGGGAACTCAAAGCCGCCGACGACGAATTGCCTTTTGAATAAGAGTTAAAAAATGATACAAACGAAAATTATGCCCGTCACCGAGCAATCGGTGGCGGAAGCGAAAAAAATCATCGACGATGGCGGTGTAGTAGCTATCCCAACGGAAACCGTCTACGGTTTGGGGGGCAGTGCGTTTGACGATAACGCCGTGCAAAAAATTTTCCAAATTAAAGGCAGACCCAACAACAATCCGCTCATTGCGCACGTGCATAAAGATTACGATTTGTCGAATATTGTCGATTATGATCCGCCGTATGCCCAAAAACTGCGCCAAGCGTTTTGTCCGGGCCCGTTAACGCTCGTCTATCCGTCGAAAAATAAAGTAAGTCAATACGTTTCCTGCGGTTTGGACACGCTTGCGGTGCGTATACCTTCGCACGAGGGAGCGCAAGCCTTTTTACGCGCGGTGGAAATTCCCATCGTTGCGCCCAGCGCTAATTTGTCGCGCCACGTAAGTCCTACGTCCGCACAACACGTTTACGACGATTTTGCAGGGAAAATTCCGCTTATCTTAGACGGCGGCATTTGTACGGGCGGTATTGAAAGTACGGTGGTCGACGTGTGCGGCGAAGTGCCCGTTATTCTGCGCCCCGGCTTAATCACGAAAGAGATGATTATATCGGTAGTCGGCGCTTGCGAGGAAACGACGGAGTTGCCCGCAAAAGGGGAACAGGTGAAAAGTCCGGGGATGCTGTACAAGCATTATGCACCGCGCTGTAAAACGTTGCTTTTTGATGCCAAAAACGTAAAAAACGCAATTTCGGCTTATATGGCTGAATCCCTTGAAAATAAAGGCGTTGCGGTACTTTGCGAAGAAAAGCAAATTTCGCAATTTGAAAAAATGGGCGCTAATGTGCTCAACCTGGGGAAAAATCAGGCGGAAATGGCAATGCGCTTGTATGATTTGCTTCGTCAGGCGGAACGCGTTTGTGACGTGTTAATTGCCGTTGAACCTGAACAAACGGACGGCGCAATGGTCGGCGTTTTAAACAGACTTCGTAAGGCTTGCACTTCGCAGGATATTCAATAAAAAACACAAAAGAAAGGGGCATGTACGCAATGAAAACGAAAAAAAAGACAAAAATCGTATTCGTATGCACGGGTAATACCTGCCGTTCTCCCATGGCGGAAATGCTCTTAAAGAAAAAATTAAAGGCACTCAAACTGACGGGCGCTAAGGTATACTCCGCAGGCCTGCACGCCACCCCCGGTTTACCCATGAATGAAAAATCGGCGCAAACCCTTAAAAATAAAGGGATTCGCGCAGTTAAGTTTGCGTCAAAACAGCTGGATGAAAAGCTGTTAAAAGAGTCGCTTGCAGTGGTGTGTATGACGGATAAACAGCGTGATATCGTGGCGGATATGCGTTGGGAAATTCTTAGAAAAGCAGGGGAAAAGGACATTGAAAACAACGTGTATTCCTTTGCGGAAATTGCCGGCTATCAAGTGATGGATCCCTATGGGCAGGGCTTGGACTGTTACGAGTACGTTTTTGGGCTGTTGGACGGGGGCATGGACGCGTTGATTGATAAAATCCTGCCCGAAAGTATTCGACAAGAATACGTTACAAAACCCAGAAAAACACAACCAAAAAACAAAGAAAAAGTAGAACAAATTAGTTTGTTTTAACAATAAAATAAGGAATTTTTAAGGAGAAGTATTATGAAAATTTCCGTTGCCTGCGATCACGGCGGGCTCAATTTAAAAAAGGCATTGATTGCCTATTTGCAAAAATGCGGTCACGAAGTACAAGATTTTGGCACGAATTCTGTCGATTCCTGCGATTATCCCGATTTTGCGGTGCAAGCCGCCGAGGCTGTTGCAAGCGGCGCGTGCGATCGCGGGATCGTCGTTTGCTCATCAGGTATCGGCGTGTCGATTGTCGCTAACAAGGTACCAGGTATTCGTTGTGCGCACTGTCACGACACTTATTGCGCGAAATATACGCGTTTGCATAACAATGCAAATATGATGGCGTTCGGCGAAAAAGTAATCGGCGTTGGCTTAATGGAAGAAATGGTCAACTTATTCTTGACTACCGAATACGAAGGCGGCGAACGTCACGACAGACGCTTGTCGAAAATTAAAGCTATCGAAGAAAAATATTGTAAATAAACACGAAAGGAGCAAAGCTATGCAATTTACTTTTTGGAACAATCCAAAATTTCATCACGTGAAACACCCTTTAATCGAACATAAACTTGCGATTTTGCGCGACGTCAATACGACGACCAAACAATTTGTTGAACTTGCGGAAGAAATCGCAATGCTGGAAACGTACGAAGCAACCAAGGATTTGCCTTTGGAAACGGTGGACGTACAAACGCCGCTGGAAGTGGCGAAATGCCAAATGGTATCGGGCAAAGCGGTGGGAATCGTGCCTATTTTGCGCGCAGGGCTTGGTATGGTTTCGGGCGTGCAAAAATTAATTCCTAACGCGAAAGTGGGGCATATCGGTTTGTATCGCGATCACGATACGCATGAGCCCGTGGAATATTATTGCAAGCTGCCTGCGGATGCGGAACAAAGATTGTTGCTTGTGGTGGACCCTATGCTTGCAACGGGCGGCAGTGCTTCGGACGCGATCACTATGATTAAAAAGCGCGGTGTGAAAAATATTAAGCTTTGCTGTATCGTTAGCGCGCCCGAAGGCGTACAACGCGTGATGGACGATCATCCCGATATCGACGTGTACGTTGCGGCGGTGGATAGAGAACTCAATGAAAATTGCTACATCCTGCCCGGCCTTGGCGATGCAGGGGATAGATTGTTCGGTACGAAATAAGAGCAAAAAAAAGCGTTCAATGCGTACATGGGTAGGTTAAAATGAAGAAAATTATTGCAATCGGCGGGGGCGAGCTGCGGGAAAGAACAACGCTTGCCATCGACGAATATATTGCTACGCTTGCGAAAGCGCGCGCAGGGGAACGCAGAGCAAACGCACTGTTTATCCCTACGGCTAGCCACGATTTTATGCCGTATTATAACACGTTTCATAAGGTGTATACGGGCGTGTTCGATATTAAAACGGACGTCGCTTTGACGGTGTTTAAGGACGTGGACCAAGAAAAATTGAAAGCTAAGTTTGAAAAGGCGGACATGATTTACGTGGGCGGCGGCGATACGGTGTTTATGATGGAGCACTGGAAAAAAGTAGGTTTGTTGCCGTATTTGCAGGATGCATACGAACGCGGCGTGATTATCGCAGGGCTTTCTGCAGGCGCAATTTGCTGGTTTAGCGATATTTATACGGATTCTGCGGCGGCGCTTGGCGATAACGGCGAAAAATACGCTATGTTTACGGGATTAAATTGGTTAAAAGGCGTAATTTCTCCGCATTATAACGAAAGAATGCTTGACTTTGACGAAATTGTGTGCTATAATTATCCACGTGCTTTCGGGATAGAGAACGACGCGGCGTTGGTGATTGAAGACGGCGAAGTGGTCGGGAGTGTAACAAGCGGCGGCAACGCATGGCTGTTGGAAACGAAAGACGGAAAATTGACAAAAACGAAAAT
>JAZQWZ010000151.1:0-4873 GCA_045632625.1 Candidatus Scatosoma sp.
ATAACCGCGGAAACGGGACGAATGTTGATAAGCGCAGACGCCGTGATTTCCATGGGATCTTGCGTACCCATTCTTTCTTTGATAAGTCTTTCCAAACGCGCGATACCGATGCGAAGTTGGTTTTGAAGCAATTCGCCTACGGAACGAACACGACGGTTACCCAAGTGGTCGATGTTGTCCGTCGTACCGATGCCGTATCTCAAATCCAAGTTGGACGAAATGGAAGCTACTACGTCGTCTACGGTAAGGTGCTTGTGGCAGAGCTTATCGATCAAAGGACGCATTTCTTTCTTTTGTTCCTTCGTGGGAATGGGATGTTCGCTCGTCAATACGTCGTGGAAAACTTTACAAGCCGCAACGAACTTGCGACGGTTGTCTCTTCTCTTTTCTCTGTTTTTCTTTTCTTCGGGCTTTTCGTCCGCTTCTTCCGCCTTTTCAATCGTCTTGTAAAGTTCGTTGATTTCGTCGGTGTACTTATCCGCAACTTCTTCCACGCTCAAGCTCGCGCATTCCTCTGCGATGAGTTTGGAGAATTTATAGTTAGGATAGTAAACGGTGGGAAGCAAGCCGAAATCTTTTGCACGTACTTGAACGGGAATATCGGAAATAGCCGCAAAATCCACCGTGCCGTTTGCAATCATCTTATGTCTGATTTCGCCTTCTTCGGGGTCGTCAACAAGCACGAATACTTCGTTGATACCGCAGTTTTGGATATCTTTTGCTTGTTTTTCGGAAATGATTTCCCCTGCCGTTGCAAGCACTTCGCCCGTTTCGGGATTTACAATCGTATCCGCAACGATTTGACCTTCCAAACGGAAAGCAAGGTTGAGCTTTTTGTTGTATTTGTATCTGCCCACCTTTGCGATATCGTAACGGCGGGGATCGAAGAACAAATTGAAAAGGTGTGCTCTTACGGAATCTTCCGTAGGCGCTTCGCCTGGACGAAGACGGCGGTACAATTCATACAAACCGTCCGATTCGCTCTTTGCCGTGTCTTTTGCGAGCGTAGCCGCAATCATCTTATCGCCGGGGAACAAGTCCTCGATAGCACGGTTAGAACCAAAACCGAGCGCACGCAAAAGTACCGTTACGCACAATTTTTTCTTTCTGTCCACGCGAACGTACAACGCGTCTTGCGCGTCTTGTTCAAATTCAAGCCAAGCACCGCGATTAGGCATAACGGTGGTAGCGAACATTTCCTTACCCGTTTTATCCTTGCTGGACGCATTGTATACGCCGGGGGATCTAACAAGCTGGGAAACGATAACACGTTCCGCACCGTTGATAATGAACGCACCGTTTTCCGTCATCAAAGGAATATCGCCCATGAAAACTTCTTGGTCAAGAACTTCATTCTTAACTTTGTTTACAAGGCGTACTTTGACGCGCAAAGGCAACGCGTATGTTGCGTCGCGGGTGCGGCATTCTTTCTCGTCGTATTTGGGTTTGTCCCCAAATCTGTGTTCCAAGAAGTAGAGTTCAAAATGGTCGGAATAATCGGTGATCGGGGAGAAATCGTCAAAAACTTCTCTAATGCCGTCTTCAATGAAAGCATTGTAGCTGTCTTTTTGGATTTCTACGAGATCGGGAATATCAATCACTTCGTTGATTTTGCCGAATTTCCGTCTTTCCGTTTTGCCGTACTTTGAAATAGGTAAATCCATCTGTTTCGTTTGCTCCTTTATTTTTCAGCGACCTACCGAGTATATCTTTTCATCGATAAAAATCGAATTATTTACACTTTATTGTTTTTTTTGCCCGCCAACGCTTTACTTTTTTTGTCGGTTGCTGTATAATAGCCCTATAAAACATAGTTTTAGGGGTTATTTTTGTCCTGTGAAAAGTTGCTTGCGAGCGACATTACACCATTATAAGCATAATGATACATTATTAAATTATATCGCTACAAAAACAAGATGTCAAGCATTTTTTCGCTGCAAAAATAATTTTTTGGGAAAAATTGCTTTTTTTGAGAAAAAAACTGCTAAGGACGCATAAAAATTATGAGAATTGACAAATTTTTGAAAGTATCGCGTATTTTAAAGCGCCGCACCGTTGCGCAAGAGGCTTGCGGAGAGCAAAAGGTGCTTATCAACGGCAAAATTGCCAAGCCGTCCACCGCTGTAAAAATCGGCGATATCGTGGAAGTGTTATATACCGCAGGTTCGTTCAAGTTTAAAATCGTCAATATCAAAGAAACCGTCAAAAAGGACGAAGCGGCGTCTTTATACGAGGTGATTGTATGAAACAGAGCGTTTGCGCGATTATCTGCGCGGCTGGACAAGGTCAGCGCGCGGGGTTTGATAAAAATAAATTGCTCGTACCCTTTCAAGACACCTGCGCCCTGCAAAAAACGCTTGACGCATTTCATTTTCCGCTTATCGACGAAATAGTCGTCACCGCAAGCGAAAACGATTTCGACGAAATCAACGCATTGCTTTCCCACTACCCCAACGCCAAAGCGGTACTTGGGGGCGATACCCGTTCGCAATCGGTGTACAACGCCCTGCAAGCGACAAACACGGACATCGTGCTTATCCACGACGGCGCGCGCCCGTTCGTTGCACGCACGATTATCGAAAACTGTTTGCAAAGCGTACGCGCCTACGGCAGCGGTATTTGCGCTGTGGATTGCGTAGACACGGTGGCAATCACGCAAAACGGCAGCATCATAGACGTACCCAACCGTGAAACGCTCAAACAAATACAAACACCGCAGGGGTTTTTCCGTGAAAATATTTTATCCGCCTATCAACAGGCGTTAAAAAATCCTCAAGCAAAGTTCACTGACGATTCGTCCGTGTTTGCGCTTTATTGCGGTAAGCCACACGTTTGCGCAGGCGCGCGCGACAATATTAAGTTGACGTATGTGGAAGATTTTATCGCCAACCAAGCGCGTTGCGGATTTGGTATTGATACGCACGCATTTGGGAAAGAACAAGATTATATCGTGCTCGCAGGCGTGAAAATTCCGTCTAAAAGCGGTTTGATTGCGCACAGCGACGGCGACGTACTTGTGCACGCGTTGATGGACGCCTTGCTTTCCGCCTGCGGACTGAAAGATATCGGGCATTATTTCCCTGATACAGACGATAAATGGAAAGGCGCAAGTTCCATGCAAATGCTTTCCCTTGTTACGGACATGGTAGCGCAAAACGGCTTAAAGGTGCAAAATATTTCCATCGCCATACAAGCGGAAAAGCCCCGCCTCGCCAAATATATGGACGCAATGAAAAACGCACTTTCCGCCGCCCTGCAAATCGACCCTACCTGTATAGGACTTACGGCAGGCACAAACGAGGGCTTGGGCTACGTCGGCGAAGGCAAAGGCATTACCGTGCACGCCTACGTTTTATTGCATTGACCTTTTGACAAAAAGATTTATAAGGAGTTTTTATGCCTACAAAACCCAAAGCCCCCACTTCGCAGTTCGTTTGTTCCGTTTGCGGTTACACTGCACCTAAGTGGCTGGGAAAATGCCCCGATTGCAACAATTTTAATACTATGCAAGAAGAGCTTGTCCGCACGGAAACACAATCGCTGTCCGCGCGTCCTAACGCGCCAACACGCAACAAAGCTCTACCTTTATCGCAAATCGGGTTTGAAAAATTTGACCGCGTGAAAAGCGGCATTGAAGAGTTTGATACCGTACTCGGCGGCGGCACCGTGCGCGGCACGCTCGTACTCATCGGCGGCGACCCCGGTATCGGGAAATCCACTCTGCTCACGCAGGTTTCCGCGCATTTGGCGCAAAATCATAAAGTATTGTACGTTTCCGCGGAAGAAAGCTGTTCGCAGGTGAAAATGCGTTGCGAGCGCTTGGAGCTGAATTCCGACAACCTGCTTTTACTCAACGAAACGTGCTTGGAAGATATTCTTGGCAGTATCGGCGATTGCGAATTTGTCGTAATCGACTCCATTCAAGCGGTATACACGGAAACGCTTTCGTCGGCGGCAGGCAGCGTTGGACAAGTACGCGAATGCGCGGCGCAGCTTATGCGCATTGCAAAAGCCAACAACGTAGCCTTTTTCATTATCGGCCACGTAACCAAGGAAGGCGCGATTGCAGGGCCAAAGGTTTTGGAACATATTATGGACACCGTGCTGTACTTCGAAGGTCAGCAGGAAGATAATTTCAAACTGCTGCGCGCTGTAAAAAACCGTTTCGGCTCGGCACAGGAAGTAGGCGTGTTTGAAATGACGGACAAAGGCGTACAAAGCGTACGCGATTATTCGTCGCTGTTTTTATCCGACACGCGCGGTTTGGCGGCAGGCTCGTGCGTAACGCCGTCGGAAAGCGGCAATCGGTGTATGAACGTGGAATTGCCAACGCTCATATCCCGTGCCGCGTACGGTATGCCTAGGCGTATGAGCTTGGGCGTTGATTACAACAAATTAGTGCTTTTAATCGCCGTTTTGGAAAAGCGTTGCGCCCTGCCCTTTTTCAACGCCGACGTGTACATCAACGCGATGGGCGGCATCAAGCTTAGCGAACCGTCCGTCGATTTAGCCATTTGCGCGGCGCTTGCCAGCGCGGTTACCGACGTGCCTATAGATAAATACACAGCCGTGTTTGGCGAAGTGGGTTTGACGGGCGAAATTCGGCCTGTAACGCAAGCGGATAAACGAGTGAACGAATGTATAAAATCCGGATTTAAACGCGTGTTGTTGCCAGCGAAAAATATAAAAACCTGTCAAAAATACGCTAAGCAAATCGAGCTTGTTCCCATTCAATACGTGGGAGAAATGGTAAAAGAGTTGGGGCTAAAATATACCGCTCCCAGCCGTGAATAAAGCATAAAAACTTCGCGCCTTGCGAAGTTTTTGTTATTTGCTTGACAACAGCCATAATTTGATATATAATTAATTTGTC
>JAZQWZ010000152.1:0-10477 GCA_045632625.1 Candidatus Scatosoma sp.
TTTCACAACTTGTTCCTTCGCCAAAGCCACGCTTTCGTAAAAATTGCCTTTGAGCTTGGATACGCGAATGGAACATTCGCCCTGTTCCGCTTGCGGTTCGTCGCTATCTTTTTTCAACGTTTGATTTGCTTTTTTAAACAAACCCTCAAAAAGCGTGCGCGCGTGCGCAGGCTCGCTATCGGGAAGATGGGAAATTTTACGGATAAGAAGCGGATCGTCTTCGTCCGTTAAATCGATATGCAAATACCCTTTATGCGCGAAATAATACAGCATAGACGTTACGTCTTCGTTATCAATAATGCCGTCCAAACGTTTGCCCATCAGCATAGGATCCATTTCGTCAGGCGCAGAAACGTTCACGGAAGTGATAATTTCTTCGCGCTTGGGAAGCAGCATTGCCATCACGATGCTAAGTCCGCAAACAATCGCGCACACAAGCGCAATCCACCAACCGTTTTCGGTAAACACGTTCACCTTAGCAGCGCTTTGCAATACACCGTCGCCCAGCGTAAAATCCAACGTGATGCCTTCCGCCATATATTCGTCAAAACGCGATTGATATACTCTATCCAGCGTATCCGCAGACAAAATCAGCGTAGTGCTGTCGGGTTGGGATACTTGTACGTTCGCCGCGTTGGTCGTTGCACCGTACGCGCCCGAATATACGGTATATTGCAACTGGGAGTTGGCAGGGAAATGCATCGTTACCTGTACGTCATGCAAAGGAACGGACGAACCAAGCCCTACCAAATCGATCATCATACCGTCGCGACTTGCTCCGCCAAAGTGTTGCATAGTGTAGCAAATGGTATATTCCCACGTGTTGCCTTTTTTCGCGCCGCCTACGCAGTTGATGTCCAAAAAGCCGGAAATATCGGGATTATCCGCCACGTAAAAGTAAAACTCTTCGTTGCCTTCACACGTTGCCGATATATCGGTATAGCGCGTATTATCTTTGGGCAGCGCGTGATAAAACATACGCTTGTTTTCCAAAAATTCCACACGAATGGTTTCTACTACGTTTACCGTTCTATCTTCGTTTACAGTATATACGGCATGGAATTTATGAATGATCATAACGTCGCCGCTTGCCGCATTCACTGCGTACCTGCCCTGTTCGTTTGGTATAATTACCGCCAAAAGCAGGCAAAAAAGCGCAAGTAGGAACATAGCGGCTTTTATAGTAAGCCGCTGTGTTATTTTATAAGTAGTTTTCATCATTTTTTCTTAAAAAGATACCTTTACGTTTTGACGTTCTTCTTCGCTGTCCAGTTCAAAATAGGGACGTTTTTTATACTCTTCGCCCATACGGGAACCAACGATATTCGCAGGGAAAATTTCAAGCTTAGTATTGAAAGATTTTACCACACCGTTGTAATAGCGGCGGGAGCTTTCCAGCTCGCTTTCAATCTTTTTAAGCTGACTTTGCAAATCCAAGAAATTGCTGTTAGCTTTCAAATCGGGGTAGCTTTCGGAAACTGCCGTAAAGAGCGTGCGCAAGCTGCCCGAAAGTTCGTTTGCCGCTTTCATTTTTTCTTCTTGACCTTTCGCCGCCATGGAAACGTTGCGCGCCGCCACTACTTTTTCCAAGGTTTCGCTTTCGTGCTTTGCATAGCCTTTTACCGTTTCCACCAAGTTGGGGATTAAATCAAATCTCTTTTTCAAGAACACGTCGATGGTTGCCCACGCTTCTTCCACTTTGTTTTTCAAGCGAACAAAATTGTTGCGCGTGCTAATCCACCAAAGCGCCACGATAAGAACAAGCACCACTGCAACGATAATCGCAATGATACCGCCCATGCCCATCAATAAATTGTTAAACATAGTTTTCTCCTTTTGAAAATCCTATGGATTTTCTTTTTATTTGATTGCTTGTATTATACTACGCTTTTTCCCATTTGTCAAGACCACAGTGTAAAAAATTACATTAAAAAAACGAACGCAGCTTGTGCATACGTCCGTTTTCTTTAAGGTTTTGATTACAGTTTAGTCCGCACGACGGCTGTTTAACCACAAAACACCGTTCGTGATAATCGGCGACAAAATCAACCAAAGCGCCGCAAGCGCGATCAGCGTGTACACGATAATCGAACCTGCCGTTCTTGCGCCGGAAAATACGGTTGATACTAAGTTCAAATCAAACAGGCCGAATAAGCCCCAGTTGATTGCGCCGACAATAACCAAAACGTAAGCAATAATATTGGCAATACGCATAATCTTCCCTCCTAAAAACAGTATGTCCCTGTTTTAAAAGTTTATGCGCGCAATTTTATTTACTTTGCAACTGCGCCACCAAATCGGCAAGCACTTCTTGATTATCCGTTTCGTTGTGAATTTCGTGACGCAAGCCTTCGTATAGTCTTCCGTCTACGTTATGGTAGCCCACTTTTCGCATAAAGGCAAGCACCTTAGCAAAATTCTTTGCCCCGCCCAGCACGGGATCGTCCGCGCCCGACACAAAAAAGATGGGCAAGGCAGGATTTTGCACTGTATACAACTTTGCCGTGTAGGTGTGTTTCATCATGCGGAATAAGTTTTCAAATCCGTTGCAAGTAAAACGGAAATGCCCTTTGGGGTTGGAATAAAACTCGTTGATATTTTTGCGGTTTTTACTAAGCCAAGCGCCCTTTTCTTCTCCAGGGAATTTTTTATTACCCTTACCCGTGGAAAGATAGGAAAGCGTTTTGCAACGGTGGTATTTACCGCGGAAAAGCCCGATGGTTTTGGCAAGCATAATCGCCACGGGTGACAAGGGATTGTTGACGGGCGAACCGCAAATAATCGCCTTATCAATAAGCGTATCGTGGCGTTGCAAATAACACCGCGCTACCATCGAGCCCATACTGTGCCCAAACAGCGTAATGGGCAAACGGGGGTACCGTGTACGTATCCATTTGGTAACGTCTACGGCGTCTTGTATAATTCCTTGCGCTTTCTTTTCGTAAAAATAGCCCAAATCTTTTTTGTCTTTCACACTGTCGCCGTGACCGCGTTGGTCGTGACAAACCACCGTAAAACCATTTGTCGTAAAGTGTTCCATCAGCGGTAAATAGCGTTCCTTATATTCGCACATACCGTGCAAAATTTGCACCACGCCTTTGGCTTCGCCCTGCGGCTCGGCTACAAGCAAATGCAGCGTTAAACCGTCGAAGGAAGAAGCAAGCATAAACGTTTGAGTTTGCATTTTATTCTCCTTACTATGCGTATGCCTTGCGCATTTCTACGCAAAGCATACGTTTCGTTTTCGTGTATTATTCCGTACGCAAAGCGATAACGGGATCTTTCTTTGCCGCCGCCTTAGCAGGAATTAAACCGCTGATAAGCGTAAGCACAACGCTGACTACTACCATCGTAATTGCTGAGCCGATAGGTAAGGACGCAAGCGTTGCAATCCCCGTCAGCGAGCCAAGCAGTGCATTGACGCCGAACGATATCAAGTAGGTAACGACTACGCCGAATACACCCGACGTAAGACCGATGATAAACGTTTCTGCATTGAACAAGTTTTTGATGTCTTTCTTGCGCGCGCCGAGTGAACGAAGCACACCGATTTCCTTGGTACGCTCCACCACCGATACGTAGGTGATAATCCCGATCATCACTGACGAAACGACAAGGGAGATTGCCGTAAATGCAACAAGTACGTAGGTGATTGCGTTTAAAATGCTTTCTACCATAACCATCAAATCGCCAACGGTATCGTTATAACGGATTTTTTGTCCCTTTTCGTGTGAATCGTTCCACGCGTCCAAATACGCAAGCACTTCTTCCTTTGCATCGAAGCTGTCCGTGTAAATTTTGATAGAGTTGGGGTTGGATTTACCGCCTACCGCACGAAGCGCCGTATCGCCGTAGAGCACGTACATATTGCCGCTCATAGCCGACATTCCACCTGCTTCCGGCACGTATTCAATATAATAACTATCCAGCGTTTTTGCCATACGACGGAAATGCACTTTATTTGTATTGTAATATTGTGCCATTTCCATAACTTTTGCCATATATGCAGGAGAATTAGGTTCTAACGTTTCCAGTTCAGCAGCATATGCAGCCAGCGTTTCCAAAACTTTTGCCTGCTCTTTGGGTTGCTGGTTAAGCAAATTGACAATATCCGATTTTTCGTTTACCTTTTGATATTCGCTATACAACTGTTCCGTGAAAAACAAACCGCTGCCAAGACAGCCGTAGGTAAGACCTTCCTTCAAACGCAACACGGCGGTAATTTCAATTTCAATACCGATTTCAATTTCCTTGCCGTTTTCATCTTTGGCTTTGGTATTCAAATCCGTGCGCGTGCCTGCATAATCCAACACGTATTCTTCGCCCGTCGATTGCGTATACACGGCGTCGTTGTAATATAACACGAATTTTTTACCGATAACGTTATTGAAATCGATATACATGTCTTGCTTTTCTTCGCTAACTTGTTCGCCAGGTTTCGGGAACAAAGACATAAATTGTTGTTCGGAAATAAGACCAAGCTGTGCAAGCGTTAAGTCGGTTACGTCGTTATGTCCGCCGACAACCAACACTGCTTGATTGCTCTTTGTCGGGAATTTGGCGTTGTTGCCCACTACGTCGTATTGCGAAAGCACGTATTCGCCGTATTCTTCACTTGTCAAATCAGACGTGCCGGGCATCGTGCCGTAGATAGCGCCCAAATAATCGACAAGCGGCGCAAGGTTGGCGTACTTTTCTTCCTGTTCGGTAAGTTTTTGTCTATACGCTTCTTTGAGCGTGGAAAGGGACATTATGCGTTGCGCTTCCTGCCCGTCCTGTTCCACAGTTACTTGCGTAAACAAGTTGTTGGAAAGGTTGATGCCTGTAGCGTACGCGATCGCCGTATAAATGGATTTATCCATGTTGTTCAAATACGCAAGGTATTCTTGCGACAAATCGTTGGTTACTGTCATGCCTTGCGCGATATTCGTCAAAAAGGAATTGACGTATACTTTATCCCCGATTTTATCCAGCTCGGGCATTTCGCTAAGCGAGTTCATACCCGTAATTACCGCCGTCATATCCATCGTCGTTTCGGTGATTTCCAAGGGGAAAGACGAAAGCATATCTTCCTGGGTTTTCTTAATATAGCCGTTAAAACCGTTGGAAAGTGCAAGCACCAAGCAAACGCTGATGATACCGATACTGCCCGCTATCGCCGTAATCGCTGTTCTGCCTTTCTTCGTTAAAAGGTTACGCGCGGAAAGCGCAAGCGAGGTCAAAAAGGACATCGACGCGCTTTCTTTGGCTTTTTTCTTGCTTTGCTTATTTACTTGCTTTTTCGCTTGTTTTTTGGCTTTCTTTTCCGCTTTTTTGTCCGCCTTCGTTTGCATAGATACTTGCTCCGTAGGCGTTATCGGCTCTTGCGCGCAAAAAGTAAACTTATTGCCGCAGTGCGGGCATACGTATACACGCTTTACGCCCACCTGTGCTTGCGAAACACGCAAACCTTTATGGCACATATCGCAATACGCCACTGCGTCTACGTATTTGGGTTCTGCTTGCGTTGCTTGTTCTATTTCACCGTTATAGGGGTTGCTGTCTGCTACGACAAGCCCGTCTTGCAAACGCACGATACGCGTGGAATACGCCTCCGCAATTTCGGGGTTGTGCGTAACCATAATTACCAAACGCTCGCCTGCAATTTCACGGATAAGATCCATGATTTGTTCGCTAGTAGTCGTATCCAACGCGCCCGTCGGCTCGTCAGCGAGTAAAATTTCGGGATTATTCACAAGCGCGCGGGCGATTGCCACACGTTGCATTTGACCGCCCGAAAGCTGGTTGGGACGTTTATGCAATTCCGCGCCTAAACCAACGCGTTCCAACGCTTCTTTCGCGCGTTTTCTTCTTTCCGTTTTGGAAACGCCCGCAATCGTCAACGCAAGCTCAACGTTGGTGAGTACCGTTTGGTGGGGAATTAAGTTATACGATTGAAATACAAACCCGATACGGTGGTTTCTGTACACGTCCCAGTCGCGATCCTTATAATCTTTGGTAGATACGCCGTTGATGACCAAATCGCCCGACGTGTAATGGTCCAACCCGCCGATAATATTCAGCATCGTCGTTTTACCGCAACCGGACGCACCAAGAATGGACACAAACTCGTTTTTTCTAAAACGCAACGTTACACCGCGGAGTGCATGCACAACGTTGCCGCCCGTTTGGTAATCCTTTACAATATTTTTAAGCTGCAACATATCCTTTCTCCTTAACCCTTACACTTACAACCTTTTTTTATCTTCGTTACGTGTTGCGACATAAGCTCCATAAATTCGCTGTACAACGCGCTGAGCTGTTCAAATTTCTTTTCGCCGTATTCTTTTACAACCGTTTCAATAATACCGTGGCATTTTTCAATTTCGCCCTTATACGTTGCCATTACCGCTTCGTCAATTTCTACGTATGCAATTTTTTTATCGTCTTGCGCGGAAACTCTGCGAAGAATTCCTTGTTCTTCCAAACGATTAACGATTTGCGATACCGCCGAGCGCGTAATACCAAGGCGCGTGGCAAGCTGCGTAGAAATAATAGGCTTTCCCGTTGCTTTTGCCGTTGCTACTTCGCTTAATAAACGCAACTCCGTTTTGTTAAAACGCCCTTTCTTTTCCATTACGAAAATTTCGTCGCGCTTGCGCAGCATTTGAAAAATTTGCGATAAATGTTTGCTTTGCTTTTCTTTTTCGTTGCTTTGTTGCACTTCCATCATCATTGTTTATACTCCTTTTCTTATGTTTATAACTTTACAATTATATAGTATATACTTTTTTATAATATTGTCAAGCATTTTACAATATTTTTGTCAAGATATTTACAAAAAATATGAACCTTTTTCACTAAAAATACATTTTTTTTTCTTTTTTACAACAAAGACTTGTCAAACGCATAAAAAAATGGTACAATAATAGAAAATTTGACCTTTTTATAAGGAGCGAAACTTATGAATACTGCTACTTCGGACGTTTTATTTTCCTTTTTACAAAACGCCTATACCGCCTATCACGCGGTAGACTGCGCAAAAGCGCTTTTGACGCAAAACAATTTTACTCCGTTGAAGGAAACGGATGATTTTGAACTGCAAATCGGCGGCAAATATTTTGTAGAACGCGGCGGTTGCCTGTTGGCGTTTACCGTTGGCAATTTGGATAGATTTACCTTTAAAATTGCGGCGTCGCATTTGGATTCGCCCTGCTTAAAATTAAAAGCCAACCCCTTAAAGTATACGGAAAATTGCGTATCCTTAAACGTGGAAACGTACGGTGGCGGGATTTGGTATTCTTTCTTTGATAGACCTTTACGTATTGCGGGCCGCGTAGCGGTAAAGCAGGAAAATAAAATTGTTTGCAAAACGGTAACGTCGCCCTTTATATTAACCATTCCATCCGTGGCGGTACACCAAAACAGAAACGTCAACGACGGCTTTACCGTCAATGCGCAAGTGGACCTTCTTCCCCTGCTTTCCTTACGCGGCGGCGAAGAAAAATGGCTGAAAGAAATTGTCGGCGATGAAAACGTACTTTCCTACGATCTTTTTGTCGTGAACGCGGACATGCCCTATGCGTTTGGCGTAAACAACGAGTTTTTAGCGTCGCCTAGATTAGATAATTTAACCAGCGTTTGCGCCAGCTTGGAAGCGCTGCTTAGCAAGGCGGAAAGCGACGGAATTTGCATGGCGGCGCTTTTCAATCATGAAGAAATCGGCAGCTCCACTACGCAAGGCGCGGCAGGCGATTTTATGGAAAACGTGTTAAAACGTATCGGTTACGCGTTTCATTTCGATGAAAATGAATTTTACAAAGCGCTTGCTTCCTCTTTCCTGCTTTCGGTGGATAACGCGCACGCATTGCACCCCAACCACCCTGAAAAGAGCGATATCACCAACAAAACGGTGCTTGGCGGCGGTATCGTGATTAAATCGCACGCAAACGGCAGCTACGTGACGGAAGGCGTTGCGGAAGCACTTATCAAAACGATATTTGATAACGCAGGCGTAACCCATCAACCGTTCTTCAATCGCAGCGACGTGAGAAGCGGCAGCACGCTTGGTAGATTTGCCTTGACTCGCATGGGCGTTTTGGGTGCGGATATCGGTTTGGCGCAGCTTGCTATGCATTCTGCAATGGAAAGCTTCGTCCTTTCCGATTATACGGAAATGGTAAACGGCTTAACGGCGTTCTTCTCCACGGAAATCATAGCGGAAAACGACGGTTGGTCGGTAAGATAATCCCTTTAAAAGATAAAAAAGCTTTCTCAAACGAGAAAGCTTTTTTGTTGTTCGTTTCGTACCTGCCCTATCCGTTTGCTTATTTCACGAACGCACGGCACGCAAGATATAATTGATACAAATCCGCTTTGGAAATGAGTTCGTAAGGCGCATGCATGGAAATTACGGGAACGCCGATGTCGATGGTATCGATGTTCATGCTTGCTACAAATTTAGCAACCGTACCGCCGCCGCCTTCGTCCACTCTGCCAAGTTCGCCCGTCTGCCAAATAACGCCGTTATCCGCAAAGAGTTTTCTCACAAAGCCAACGTATTCTGCATCCGCGTCGTTAGAACCGGATTTACCGCGCGAACCGGTGAATTTCGTGATACCTGCGCCGTGGGAAAGATAAGTGCTGTTCAAAGGTTCACAAACGCCCTTAAAGTTGGGATCATAACCGGCATTTACGTCCGCCGACAAGCACTTGGATTTTGCACGCACTGCCGCCGACGAAACGCCGAAGCTTTCCGCAATGGCGTCAATCAAATCCTTGAACACAGCGCATTGCATACCAGTTGCGCCTTCGCTGCCGATTTCTTCTTTATCCGCAAGCACGATCATAACGGTGCGCGTGCTGTTTTCTTCATCAAACAGTGCGGTGTAGGAAGGATATGCGCAAACTCTGTCGTCGTGGCCGTAGGCGGCGATAAGCCCACGGTCAAAACCAACGTCGCGCGCTTTATAGTTAGGTACTGCGGAAAGTTCCGCCGTCAAGAAATCTTCTTCCTTGATGCCGTATTTTTCGTTCAAGATATGCAAAAGGTTTTCTTTCACCGTTTTGTCCTTGTCGTTATCGCCCATTTTGTAGGGTACGTTGCCAAGCCAAATGTTCAAATCTTCCCCTTCGATACCCGTAGCAAGCGGTTTAGCGCTTTGTTTTGCCGCCAAGTGCGGAAGCAAATCGCTAATATAGAACACGGGATCGTTTTCGTCTTCCCCGATTTTTACGTTGATTACGTTACCGTCGGAAAGCACCACCGCGCCGTGCAAGGCAAGGGGCACTGCCGTCCATTGATATTTACGAACGCCGCCGTAGTAATGCGTTTTCGCAAAAGCGATGTTTTCCGATTCGTACAAAGGCACTTGTTTTAAATCCAAACGGGGACTGTCGATATGCGAAGCGATGATGCGGATACCGTCTTTGGACACGTCTTCGCTGCCCACCTTGATTAAATACAAGTTTTTGCCGCGGTTGTCGTAATACACCTTGTCGCCCGCTTTCAGCTTTCTATCAAAGTTAAAAGGCTTGTAGCCGTGGGCAACCGCCGCCGCTTTGGCATACGCGCATGCTTCGCGTTCGGTTTTCCCTTCGTCCAAAAATGCTTTGTAACCTTCCGCATAATCAAACATTTCTTGCATACGTTTTTCATCAGCTACTTCGTATACGTTGGTTCTTTTGTAAGCAAGTTCACTCATAATTTTTCACTCCGTTATGTTATTGTTTTTACTGTAAAAATCCTTTCAGGATTTGTTCTTCCGCTTGTTGTTCGGTTAAGCCGAGCGTCATCAGCTTAATCAACTGTTCGCCTGCAATTTTCCCGATAGCTGCTTCGTGGATAAGTTCCGCATCCACGTGGTTTGCCGCTAAGCACGGCGCCGCCGTTACACGCGCTTTGTCCATAATAATCGCGTCGCATTCGGTATGTCCGTAGCAGGGCGCGTTGCCGTTCATAGTGGAAACGAAGCGTTGCACGGAATTATCCGCCGCTACCGAGCGCGACATCACGTCCGCGCGACAGCCTTCCCCGTCCATGTCCACGATAAAATCGGTATCCGCCGTTTGATTACCATGCGTGTACAGCTTTTCCTTGACGATAAACTGCGCACCTGCTTTTAAAGTGGCTTTGGTTACGCGTTTGGTGCTGTCAATGCCTTTGATTTGCGTGGTTTCCATTTCCAAATGCGCGCCTTCGTCCAAATACACCACCGTTTCGGGATTCATCATATTTTGACCGTTCCCATCGCCCGAGCCGTAGTGCTTTTCCACGTATTTTACTTTGGCGTTTTTGCCAACGTAAAAGGTATGCACACCGTCGTGGCGAGAAACAACTTCTTTACCGCCACAGTTGTGGATGCCGCAGCCTGCGACAATTACTACGTCTGCGTTTTCGCCGATATGGAAATCGTTATACACCATTTCCTGCAAACCCGCTTTGCTGATGATGACGGGAATGTGCATACTTTCGTTTTTGGTGTTAGGCTTGATATAG
>JAZQWZ010000153.1:0-6437 GCA_045632625.1 Candidatus Scatosoma sp.
GAACCGATTGCCGTCCATAAATAAAAGCGTTTTTCCTTGCTCATTCGCTTGGTTTTGATGGGTTTTTCCTGTACGTTTTTGTCTTTCATTTTTTTAAATCCTCCGAATTTTTGTATGTAAAGGATTGCCCTGTTCGTTGGATTTTATACACAGTTTTTATTTTTTCTCCCCACTATCAAAACCCGCCGAAGATGAGCGGAGTGCCGACTACGCAACGCGTGCTATCCTTGGAAAACGCAACGTGGATATTCACTTTTTTCCCTTCTACCGCCACGCCGCCTTTGAGTATAGGCGAATAGCCGTAATAGCTGACCGTTTCCGCAGTTTGTTCTACACATACGATACGAGCTTTATATTTTTTAAGGATAGCTTTTGCATAGGCGTGTAAATTTTTTTTATCGATTTCATTCAACCTCACTTGCACGCTTTCGCCCTGCAAATGCAAAAAATCCGTACCGTCTAATTGTTTTTGGATTTGCGCCTGCGAAGACGCGGAATAAGTGTAATAGGTATGCTCCCCGACAAGCGAAGAAAGAGGTAAAGCATTTGCCGTGCGCACCCCCAAGAACACTGCGCAGGCAATAAGGAGTGCGGAAAAAAGCGCTATCTTTTGTTTCCAGCCCCAAAACCACATAAAAAGTCCCCCCTGCATACGTTTGCAAGGGGGATTATCGCCTGTGTTATTGCTTTTTATACCTATCTTTATAAAAATTTTTTAAGGTTGCGTCGCAGCGTGTAGCTCTTTATCAAAAATCAGCAAGTTTTTCGCCGCCGAGCAAATGCACGTGCAAATGCGGCACTGTTTGCCCGCCATTTTCGCCTTGATTGATAATCACGCGATACCCGTTTTCAAGCCCCAACTGTTTTTCCAGCGTAGGGATTACTTGGAAGATGTGTTTGACGATTTCCGCCCGTTCTTCGTTCATATCTGCAAGCAACGCGAAATGCGTTTTCGGCATACATAAATAATGCAATTTTGCCTTCGGCTCAATGTCGCGGATTACAATCATCTTATCGTCTTCGTACAGTCTGGGAGAAGGAATATCCCCGTTTACAATTTTACAAAATACGCAATTTTCCATGTTCATTTTCTCCTTATTTATCAAAGCTTTGTTGCCAAAACTCCGTCTTTAAATTTGCGTTCAACGCGCACCTGGGTAAGCTCGTTATCCATTTCACCCGCTACGTATACACGGATATAATTGCCTGAATAGCCTTCCGTGTATCCGTTTATACAGCGCTCGGGAACGATAGTGACCGTTTCCCCGATAAAGCCGTCGATAAATTTTTGTTTCTCTTGTTCGCCTGCTTGTAAAAGCTGTTCCACGCGCTGTTTTTTCACCGACATAGGCATTTCCTTATACTTCTTATACGCATTCGTGCCCTCGCGCGGGGAATACGGAAAAGCGTGAATTTGCGAAAACGCCGCGTCGTGAATGATTTGCACGGACTGCAAAAAATCTTTCTCCGTTTCCGTGGGAAAGCCCGCGATAATATCCGTCGTAATGCCGGCGGTTGGAAACGCTTGTCGAATACGCGCGCACGCCGTCAAATATTCTTCCGCCGTGTAATGTCGGTTCATACTTTTGAGCACTGCGTTAGAGCCGCTTTGCAAAGACAAATGGAACTGCGGCGCAAAATGTTTCATTTTCGTCAACGCGTCTAAAAATCTATCGGTAATTAAGCTGACTTCCATCGAGCCCAAACGAATACGCGTATCCACGTCTTTTACCGCCAAAAGCAAATCGGCAAGGTCGTTACCCTGCGCGTCCTTATACGCGGAAATATCAATCCCCGTTATCACCGTTTCCAAAGCGGTACTTTGCCTGATTTCTTCCGCGGCACTTTGCATATCCCGTGAACGGCTGCGGCCGCGTAAATAAGGAATGATACAATAGGAACAAAAACGGTTGCACCCGTCCTGAATTTTTACGAAATTTCTCGTGCGTAAACACTTAGGCGTGAGCATATCTTCGTACCTGCCCCCGTCGTTTTGTTTTTGCAAGCCGCAAAATTCGCTCGCAAAGCCCGATTGCACAATTTGCAAAACCTTGTTCTTGCCCTGCGCGCCGACTACCGCTTGTACGTTGCAGTCCTTATCCAAAAACGCATCGGGCGATTTTTCACTGGCACAACCGCACACGATTACTTTGGCTTCGGGGTTGCATTTGAGCGCTTTACCCACCGTTTGACGGCTTTTGCGCTCCGCTTCCGCCGTTACGGCACAGGTGTTGATCACGTAAATATCCGCATATTCTAAATTGCGCGTTACTTGATAGCCCAAGTTTTCTAAACCGTGAATAATCGAGCCGCTTTCCACGTCGTTGACCTTGCAACCAAGCGTAATTACCGCCGCTTTCATTGCAGTTCTCCAAGCGAAAACATCACTACGGACGAAAGTGCAACCGCCGCCGTTTCCGCACGCAAAATGCGTTTCCCTAAGCTGATATGTGCAAAGCCTTTTTGTTTCGCCATGTCCGCTTCTTCTCTTGAAAAACCGCCTTCGCTCCCAACCACCATAGCGGCGCTGCCTTGCAAATCACGCAAATCTTGTTCGCTTTGCGCAGCAAACTCACAGGCAAACAGCTTGTTTTCATAATCGCTTACACTATCCAAAGCGCTTTGCAAATCAGAAAAATATTCAATTTTGGGTGCAACAGAACGCAAGCATTGCTTGGTCGCTTCGCGCGCCACCTTGTTCAAGCGTTCTAATTTATTTTCGTTCATATACGCAGAGGAAAATTCCGACGAGAATACACCGATGCGTTGCACGCCAAGTTCTACCGCCTTTTGCACGATAAACTCGTTTTTATCGGCATTTTTCAAATACCCAAACAGCAAGCACGTTTGGGTGTTTGCTTCACGCGTGCCCACTTCGCTGCGCACCACGTTCAAAACCATGCGTTTTTTCTCTACCGCCGCCACAACCGCCGTGTATTCCGTGCCGCTGTTATCCAGCAAAATTACTTCCGTACCAACGGAAATACGGAGCACGTTTTTCGCGTGCTCGAATTCTTCGCCTTCCAAATACGTTACGTCTTGAATTTTATTGACAAAAAAACGTTTCAACGCGTACCTGCCCCCTTATTTTCTACGCAAAACCAGCGAAAACCACTCGCCTTTTCTTCTTTCAAACAGCACTTCCATGCCTACGCTTTCATAAGCGTCCTTAACCATTTGCAAACGGCTTTCGATAATACCGCTTAAAATGAGTACCCCGTCCTTTTTCAAATTTTTCGGGATAGACGGCGCAAGCATTTTCAACACTTCACCCGTGATGTTTGCAAACATAATATCGCCGCAAATTTCCGTATCGTCAAGCAAATTAGAAAGCGCCACCACCGCGTTTTTATCCACGCCGTTAAGCTTACAATTATGCAAAGCGCTTTCCACGGCAATGGGATCAATGTCCGTCAAATATGCTTTTGCCGCGCCAAGCTTTAATGCGGAAATGCCCAAAATACCGCTGCCGCAGCCCACGTCGATACAAATAGAATGGGGCGTTAAAAATTGTTGAATCCATTCCACGCACATGGACGTCGTTTCGTGTTCGCCCGTACCAAACGCCATGTTGGAATCCAAAAGCACCACTTTTTCGTCCTTTTCAGGCGTATAATCAATCCATTCGGGCACAACGACGATTTTGCCAAGATGAATGGGACGGAAATGCTTTTTCCAAACGTCAATCCAGTCGTCACCATCCACGATGCGCTTAGTTTCTTCCAACGTACCAAACGGCAAGCAACCGCCGCTGCGTTCGCGCGCGTCGTAAATATCCTGCATAATGGCAGGCAATACGCGGTCGGCTTCGTCCACCGCTACATAGCATTTTACAAGCACGTCCGATTGCTTGTTTTGCGTAAGCTCATCGTCCATATAATCCCAAAACGTAGTCGTTTTACTCGTTTGCAAAGCGATAATATCGGCGCGATCACAAATAGTAACGCCGAAATCGGTATATCCCCACATAACGTCGGAAATAATTTCGCTGGCTTCACTGGTGGTATGTATCGTCAATTCAATATACTGCATTTTTTCTACCTCACGCCTATATTATAGCACTTTGTGCGCTTTTTGGCAAAGAGTTTGACTATTTTCTTATAATTTGACAAAATTTTTTTTCTTTGCTATTGACAAACAAATAAAAATGGCGTATGATGATAGGGTAGACTATAAAATTAAGGAGGCGCACGTATGTATTGTAAAGAATGCGGAAAAAAACTCGGTTTGCGTTTTTGCGAAAACGAAGGGCTTATCCCTTATTGCGACACTTGTGAACAGTTTGTTTTCCCGCCCTTCTCCGTGGCGGTGTCCATGGTAGTTACCAACCGTGCGCAGGATAAAATTTTGCTGGCAAAACATGTGGAAGACGACGATTTTATCCTGTTTGCAGGGTACGTAAAAAAGGGCGAAAATGCCGAAAAGACCATTCCTCGCGAAATCAAGGAAGAGTTGGGCTTACCCGTCGTAAAAACCAAGTATATGTCATCGCGCTATCACAACCAAAAAGAATTGCTACTTTTAAACTTTATCGTGGTTGTCGAGGACGCACCCATCAAATTGCAAAAAAGTGAGCTTACGGAAGCACGTTGGTGTACGCCTGACGAAGCGCTGTCGCTGATTAGAAAGGATTCCACCGCGGAATTTTTCCTGATAAACGCCGTAAGAGAATTGAAGAAAAGACTGTAAAGCAAACGATATGAAAAATCCGTGCATTCGGCACGGATTTTTTATTGCCGTTCCGTTGACAAATAAAAAAAAATTTGGTACAATAGAGATAATATATTTACCAAAGATTTTCTTGGAGGCAGGCATGCAACAAAAAGGGTTCGACAACAGAAAATATCTCTCCTTGCAATCGGAAAAAATTCAGGAACGCATTGCGCTTTTCGGCGATAAATTGTACCTTGAGTTTGGGGGGAAACTGTTTGACGACCACCACGCTTCGCGCGTGTTGCCTGGATTTGAACCGGACAGTAAGTTAAAGATGCTTTCCAAACTCAAAGATATTGCGGAAATTTTGGTGGTTATCAGCGCGAACGATATCATCAAAAATAAATATAGAAGCGATTTGGGCATTACGTACGATTCGGACGTACTCCGCTTAATCGACGTTTTCAAACAACAGGGCTTTTACGTAGGCGGCGTCGTTATGACGATGTACCACGTACAGCCTGCCGTGGACGGTTTTATCAAACGCTTAACGTCGCTTGGCATTCCCGTGTATAAGCACTACGCAATCGCTGGCTATCCTTCCGACGTAGAGCTAATTGTAAGCGAAGACGGTTATGGTAAAAACGAATATATCCCCACTACGCGCCGACTGGTAGTAGTGACTGCCCCTGGTCCTGGCAGCGGAAAAATGGCAACCTGTCTTTCTCAGCTGTATCACGAAAATTTACGCGGTGTAAAAGCCGGTTATGCAAAATTTGAAACGTTCCCCATTTGGAATTTACCTCTTGCACACCCCGTCAATATTGCCTATGAAGCGGCAACTGCCGATTTGAATGATATGAACATGATAGACCCCTATCATTTGGACGCATATCGCACGCTTTCCGTCAATTACAACCGCGACGTGGAAATTTTCCCCGTGGTAAGTGCTATGCTTAGCCGTATTTTGGGATATTCCCCCTATCAATCGCCGACGGATATGGGCGTAAATATGGCAGGCTTTTGCATCACCGATGACCAAATATGCCAAAAAGCGGCGCGTGATGAGATTATCCGCCGTTACTACGCGGCGCAATGCGATGCCTTCAAAGGCAGAGCCAGCAAAGAAACGGTGTCCAAGCTGGAAGTTTTGATGAGTAAATCGGGCACGGTGATCGATAACAGAAAAACGGTGGCGGCGGCACTCAGCAAAGCGCAATTCACCGACCAACCTGCCGTGGCAATCGAGCTTGCCGATGGGCGCGTGATTACGGGAAAAACCAGCGATTTGCTGGGCGCAAGTGCGGCGGCGCTATTGAACGCTTTAAAAGTGCTTGGCGGTATAGACGACGATATTCAGTTGATTTCCCCGACGATTATCGAACCGTTGCAAAAGCTGAAAGTCAATCATATGGGGGCAATCAATCCTAGGTTGCACACGGATGAAATTTTGATGGCGCTTTCCATTTGCGCCGTAACGGACGACAAAGCTAAGCTTGCCATCGAGCAAATTGAAAAGCTGAAAGGCTGTGAAATTCACTCCACCGTTATTTTATCACACGTGGATGAAAAAACCTTCAAATCGTTGGGTATGCACGTAACCTGCGAACCCAAACGCCAAACGAATACCTTATACCAAGGATAGTAAATATCCCCCACTAGAAGTGGGGGCTTTATTTTGCGCACTAAAGTGCGTGAATACTGGCGAGACGCCCCAGCGTCACACAAACTCGCCTACCGCATACAAGCAAGCCTTTAATTACTTTTTCATTTTATCTTTCTTT
>JAZQWZ010000154.1:0-5558 GCA_045632625.1 Candidatus Scatosoma sp.
CCCAAATACCCAAAATTTGCGTTTTTTGCGCTTCTCTTTCGGGCTTATAATAAGACGCGTCAGGCAAAATTACGGATGCGCCTTGTATATACACAAGACGGCGCTTGGTATTTTTCATATCCGTTTCCGTACCGATATTGAGAGGAGTAGGAATGCCTTTCAAAGACAGCGTTTTATACAAACGGCTAAAATCTTCAACGGTTTTCACTTCGTTAAGCACCGCAAGGTTTTTAAGCGCAGGCGTAATGCCGTGCTTTTCCTTTCTTTCTACGTCCTTTGCGATTGCGTAAAGTTTGCATGCTCTTTCAAGATATGCGTTAGGATACGCCTTGCTTTGCGCCATCGTTTCAAACTCATCCATCATGATTTTTTCCACACCGTCCGAGAGCGCCGCAAAACCGCCCGCTACGGGTTTATCGTCGGGAATTACCAGTTTTTCCAAGGTTTCTTGGTTGACGTACGTATAAAGGTCGTCTTGAATTCTAATATTTTCCATCTATGTATCTCCTATTTATTTTGCCGTTGCCGCATCATTTTGCGACCTTATCTTTTATTATACCACACTTTTTGCAAAATGCAACAGTATTTATAAAAAATAATGCAAATTCACTAAAAAGTTTTTCCATGCTTATACGCAAAGCAAAAACGCACTCCCCTTATAGAAAAGTGCGTTTCTTTCGTTATTTATCTTTTCACGCAACCGTTAAAAGGAAACGGGAACGAAGAAATATACCACAAACAACGCTGCTACAATCAAAAGCACAACGTGCAAATCCCAAACGGGTTTTACTCTTTCTTCGCTCTTGTTCAGCGCATATTTTACCCATTCCGCTGCGTAACTGCAAAGCGCAATCAATACGTAGGAAAGAATACCCAAGCCGATACCCGTCGTAATCGAATACCCAAACGGCATCATCGCGATAGTAAGGAAAGACGGAACAACGTCTTTCACTTCGTCCACCTTTACATCCTTAATACCTCTGAGCATTAAGCAACCAACCCAAATCAGTGCCGCCGACGCAGCCGCACCGGGGATAGACGCAAACAAAGGCAAGAAGAAAATGGAAAGCAAGAACAACGCCGCCGTAGTCAACGCCGTAAGTCCCGTTTTACCGCCCGCGGAAATACCCGCACCCGATTCCACAAACGTCGTTACCGTGGAAGTACCTATAAGCGCGCCTGCCGCCGTAGCAACGGAATCCGCAACCATGATTTTATTGTAGTTTACAGGCACGCCGTCTTCCGTCATTAAACCTGCCGCGGAGCAGCAGCCTACGCACGTACCCATCGTATCGAACATATCCACCATGCAGAACGTAATAACGACCATAACCAGCGACATCACGGGTACGCCGTCGGCAAACTTAAACCCTTCTGTAAGCGATGCAAGGAACGTACCGCCGCTTGCCGTATCAAAAGAGAAGAAACCTTGGAAATGTTCCCAAAACTTCCACGTTTCCCCCGACCATTGCGTAACGCCGATTGCGGGTACCATACCCAAAAGCGTTGCCGCAAGGATACCGATAATCACCGCACCCTTCACATCAAAATGCGAAAGCACTGCAATCACAAAGAACCCAAACAAGCACACAAGTGCAGGTCCGACAACCGCCATATCCCAAGACGAAAATTTCACCATGCCGATAACCGTGCCGTCGCCCGCCGTAACGATGCCAGCATTTGCAAGCCCGATAATCGCAATAAATAAACCGATACCAACGGAAATTGCTTTTCTTACCGTTTCGGGAATAGCTTTATAAATAATTTCACGGATAGAAACGCCATGCAATTTAATGATACTCAATAAAAGGAATAAAACCCCTGCAAGTAAAACCAACAACATCGCGTTACCGAACGACAACGCAAAACCGATAAGGCTACCGCCCAGCAAACCGCCGACCATGGAATTCAAACCAAGACCGGGGGCCTGCGCCAACGGCAATTTGGCGTAGATAGCCATAAGTAACGTTCCCAAGAAACCGCCAAGCGCCGTTGCTACGAACACCGATGAATACAAATGCGCGTATTGATCGCCTGCAAACATATTCAGCATCAAAAGCGGGTTCAGGGTTAAGATGTACGCCATTGCCAAAAACGTAACGATACCCGAAACAATTTCCGTTTTTACCGTCGTTTTGTTTTTGTCAAAGCCCACAAGTTTTGCAAAATTAGACATAACAAAGTACTCCTTATGTAAATATTGTATTTATAGTATACCATATCGAAAACAAAAAAGCAACCGTTGAAGCAAAAGAAAACGCCCTACCCTTTTATTCTTTTCCGGCGGGAGAAGATGTCACGCAGCGACGAATGAAGTTTTATAGACGCTATCTCTCTACATACGCTCCGTTTCAGAGTGACAATCCCCCCACCTGTCATTCTAACCACCCCGCCCTGTCATTCTGGAGCCGTAGCGATAGAATCTCCACCTGTCATTCTGGAGCACCCCACCTGTCATTCTGGAGCGTAGCGATAGAATCTCAAGCCTTCTCTCGCAAGAAAAGTTGACTTGCATCAACAAAACGAATGAATCGCTGTATACCTTTTATGTATTCGGTTCTGTACCAAAAAAGAGAACACCGCCTTGGTGTTCTCTTTTTTGTGTTAGATAATCAATTTTGATACAATTTCAAAATGGGGTCACTCTTTAACGTTACCTGCATTTTCTATTTCTATCGTTTCTTTCCCATATTCTATTTTTTCTTTCAAGTCAACGCCTATACATGCAAAATACTGCAATAAATTTTCCGCTAGATGTTCCTTATATGCTAAAATAATAGAACTGTCATTCGTCTCTGCACCCCAAATAATACTTTCTACAATATGCTCAAAATTTTTCAGTATTTCAATATCTTTTTGATTTAATATTTCACCCAAAAGATATATATGACTATTTTCGATAATGGAAATTAAAGTTTTATGGATTGCCCTATAATAAGGCATTAACTCTTGATATAAATATTTAGGTTTAAGCTCCCTTCGTTTCATATATTCTATATCAATTTTCCACGAGTCTTGTTCTATTGAATCATCGCTTTGATTTAATTCCATTATAAGTTCTTTTAATGTTTTTACTCCGTCATCTATTGCAGATTCAACAAGAACAACTTTTCTTTTTCCGCTAAATCTAATATGAGAATATTGAGATAATGCACGTATTTCCCATCTTAAAATACTTTTCGATTGCAAGCACAATGTACTCAATATAAATTTACGTTGCTCTTTTGCTGTTTCAATTTTTTGTTTTTTGTTGCTTTCTTCAACCAGCCATGACACGATTGCGGAACATAAAACCCCACTACCAATAATGGAAACAATATTTATAATCACGCCAAGCCAACAAGGAAGTTTTATCAACTCGAAAAATAAACAACAAGTTAAACCCAATCCCGCCCAAAACATGATTTTATATTTATGCCTCATAAACCATTTTACCATTCTTATCACACTTAGTCCCAATAAATTTTATAACCCTAAAATTTGTTTTTTCTTTTGCTCAAAATCTTCTTGCGTGATTAAGCCGTCATCGAGCATTTCTTTTAATTCTTGCAACTGCTCTTTGTTGGACTTTTTTACTGACAATTCTTCTTGTTTAGCAGTAGAAGACTGCTCTAACGATTTTTCATTTAACATAAATTCCAACATGGAACAAACAGATTGCAGGTTTTCTTTCATATTTCTATAAGTCCAACCGTTTTTATCCCAATCAACGTTGTCAACGTATGTAATCACAATTTGCGGACAATTAAAATCGTTTAAGCGAATAATCAATTTTAATTGATTACACTTTTCATTGATTTTTCTACCCATACTGCTACCCACAATAAGACCACCAAGCCCAAAAAATGCACCGCCAATTAAAGCTGAACCAGCACGTCCCTGAACTTGGCTCTTACCATTCTCATAAACCTCATAATTTATCAAATCAGAAAATTTATAGACCTTTGAAGAGTATTTCCCTTTTTGATAAACAAATTCTTTTGTATTATTATTTATGAGCAATTTTGTAGAAGCCCACCCACTTGCTAAAATCGTTAAAGAAGTAGAAGGAATAAAATTTGTCTTTGACAAATCTCCTGATTGCGTTAATATTTTGTCATTGTTAATTTTTACACCTTTTACAATTAATTCTTGCTTTTTATCATAATAAAAGTTTCGTTCAAGCTCCTTGCCTAACAATAGCCAAGGCAACAAAAATTTAATTTTTTTAACTTTAATATTTAGCTTTGAAGATAATTCGTTTATGGAAGCCCCCTCGTATTTGATTATGTAGTTTGTAATAGCTTTTCCATCTTTCCCATAATATGCCATTATAACCCACACAAGAAGAAACAACAACCCTAATATAATTAATCCGCCTATAATTATAATTAAAGCTATTTCTACTGGATTACTATAAGTTAAAACATAATCATAATTACGGGACAAATATTTTTGATTAACTCCAACTCTTTCAAATTGAAATATGCTATTTATTGTAACTTCGATATGCTGGTCATCGGAAATTGCAACGGACTCCGCTATCTCTCCATTATTAAAACGAATTGTTTTAATTATTGGATAGCCATCACTATAAGAATATCCCGAATTGGAACAAACTAAAACGCTACCTATTTGAGCCCTAGAATCTTCCAACATTTGTATTTTGTATGTTCCCGCTGGAATATAATAGCCAATAATACCATCACGCTCAACGCCATAAAAAGCTTTCCTGTTATAAACCAATGTAAACAAATAGCATTTATCCCATTTAGCAATAATACCATCACAATTTTCAGGAATTGGCTGTGCTATATCTACTTCTTCGTTAAAAGATAAATTAGTATACCAACCTTGAAATTGAGCGCCGTCTTCTCTCGTTGGAATCTCCATATCAGTAATCAATCTATTTTCGTTTAATTGTGGTTCTTTCGATAATCTTCCGCCTAAAAGTCCAATACCCACCTGTTTAGCATTGGAACACCCTGCCAATGAAATTGTAAATACAATAATTAATAAAATAAACGTACATAATTTGAATTTAAGCTTCATTTAATTATACTCCTATAAAAAAGTGCGCCCATAGAGAGCGCACGAAAAACGCACCTCTCAATGTTGCTACACATTTTTCCTAAAACCAGGCGAGAGCATACGTTTTTACCAACAGTATGCCCTGATTTTAGGCTATTAAAAATGTGTAGCATAATCAGTATATCACTTTCTTAAATAAAACACAAGCATTTTTTGCGTTTTGCACAATTTTAACGATAACCCATATTTTTAACGATTTGGGTATCTTTTTAACGATTGCCCATAATTTTAACGTTTACCCCATAATTTTAACGATTAGGTTGCGTAAAAAAAGTAGGCGCAACCTAAAAAGCAGGATTTTGACGATATTTTCCGTTCAAAGCCCTGCTTTTTGCCGTTTTTATGTAAAAAAGACGGTAATTTTGATACTTTCCTTGTATCAAAATTTCCGTCCAATCGTGGTGCGGACGAAGGGACTTGAACCCACACGGTGTTACCCACAGGAACCTGAAACCTGCGCGTCTGCCAATTTCGCCACGTCCGCGTAT
>JAZQWZ010000155.1:0-4760 GCA_045632625.1 Candidatus Scatosoma sp.
TTTACAAACCTTATAAACATAAAACAATAGGGGGCAGGTATGCAATCAAACGCATACCTGCCCCCTATATTTCGCCTAAAATTTATCTATACAACCGTTTTAAAAATACCGTGCAGGCAAACCAAACGGCAATTACGATCCCCATAATAATCAGCACGGTGTATACCGCCGCAAGGAAAAATTCCAGCGACAAAATCCAAGTAAGCGCGTCGTTAAAAAACGAGCCGGAAAACTTATCCTCTTGAAACGGGAATAAAATATGGTGGAAATCTCCCCACATTTGTCCCGCGAACGATTCGCCCGTTGCTTGTGCTTTCAAAGCGACCGAGCCCAAAAACGTGCCCGCCAACACAAATAATCCCAAATAGAATATTAGCGAATATTTCAATGCGATAGACGCAATCTGTTTACGGCGTAAAATAATATATACGCCTAGCGCCACCGTGAGAACGCCAAACACAGCCGTTAGCGTAATTACAAGCGAAAATAAATTTTTAACGTCGGCCATGTGCGACACCGATTCTTCGCTGAAAATATTTACGCCGTCCTTGATACCGCCGTTTAAAACAACGCCGTCCATTACAAGGGCAAAGCTTTGCTGATCGGTAAACAAATAATCGATGATATGCGAAACGATATCGTCTAATTGCGCGTTGGAAAATTGCGCCACCTTGTACGGATCGCCGCTGATATAATAAATAGGAGTAGGCGTACCCTCGTTTCCGTTTTCGTCCACCGTAGCGTAAATGCCCGTTTTTTCAAGTTGCGTTTTGTAAAATCCTTCGGATTTTGCAATGCTTACGGCTGGCAGCATTACCGCCGTAAGCCATAAAAATAAGTTAAATAGAAGGATAACGGCTCTGTCCACAATGCGCATAGTTTTCGCGTGTTTTTCACTCATCATCTTGCTCCTTTGCTTGCAGTTTTGCTTGTTTTTTGTCTAATTTCTCCTGTTGTTTATCCAGCTTCGCCTGTTTTTTCGATTGCTTTTTGTCGAGCTTTTCTTGCAATTTTGCCTGCGCTTTCGCTAAGCGGTTTTCTTCCACTCTGCCGTCCAGCCAAATGCGGTGCTTGGATTTTTCCTTGCTCTCGTCTTCGTCTAAATCCTTTTTCATAAACGGTATGCGCGCTTTTATCGCTTTCCAGTCCGCTTCCAGCCCTTCTTTCAAAAGGTTAAATCGGTCGATAAAATAAGTAAGTACAATATGGAACAGCACTTGCAACACCCACGCCAAAATGGAAAGGGTAGTTAAAATAATCGAAAAGGGTGTTACGTGCGCCGTCGTTGCGTAAATACCGTACAGCGTAATACCAAGCGTGAAAAATTTAATCAACAGTTTGGTGCGCGTGTAAATGTTTTGCGAAACTTTTTTCAGTTTTTTTGTTTTATCCGCCAAAGACGGACGGGTAGCAATCAAAAAGATAATAAAATACGCCACGGAAATACAAAGCAGGGGGATATTTGCCCACAGCAATCCCAAGGGCGCGAAAATCATGTACAGCAAGTACCCGATATATAAAATTTGCGACGCAAAGGTAAAGCGATAAACGAAAATTTTAAAATCGCTTTGAATTTTTTCCATGGCGGCTTTGGTGTAATCTAACATAGTTTCACTCCTTTATGTGCAATGCGTCCTGTTCTTTGGGCGCTTTGCCGAAATACGAATACAACGCACAGGGCAGGTTGGCGTTGGAAAATTTCTTCTTTTTATCCGCGCGTTTGCCAAAATACCTTTCTAATTCAGGCAGGGCTGTGAACACGTACGCGTTCCAGTTAGGCAGGGCGAAAAATGCTTTGCCAAATCCACGCATCAGCGCCTGCACCGATTTCTCATCGCTCAACCGTTCGCCGTAGGGCGGATTGCTCACCAAAACGCCGTAAGGCTTTGCATAGCTGAATTTTTGCGCGTCACCCACCTGAAAGCGCACGTATTTATCAACGCCCGCTTGTTTGGCGTGATATTGCGCAATGGAAACCGCTTTGGGATTGATATCAATGCCCTGAATATCCAGTTTCTTCCCCAAGGTTTCCTTATCTAATGCTTCCTGCAAGGCGATTTTCTTCACGCCGTCAGGCACGCATTTCCATTTTTCAAAGTCGAACGAACGGTTTTTCCCAGGTGCGATATGCAACGCTTTTAACGCCGCTTCGATGGGCAGAGTGCCGCTGCCGCAAAACAAATCGGCAAAAGGTTTTTCCCCGTCCTTATCGGGATTGTAAAAGGTTTGGTCAATCAAGCCAGCCGCAAGCGTTTCCTTTAAGGGTGCGCTGTACGCAAGCGAGCGATACCCGCGCTTATGTAAGCCGTCGCCCGAAGTGTCCAGCGTTACGCTCACTTGGTCCTTGTAGATAGAAAACCCGATAATCGAGCGCGCGCCCGTTTCGTTAAAGAGTTTATTGCCCGTTCGCAATTTATCGGCAAGCCGACGGATTACGGCTTTTTTGACTACGCCGCCTGCCACTTTGATAGCGGCAAGCGTACTTGCAACGCTTTTTCCGTCCATAATCATTTGCGAATCCTGCGTTAAATATTCTTCCCAAGGAATGGCGTACACGTTATCGTACAGTTCGTCAAAGGTAGTGGCTTGAAATTGCGACAACAACAAAAGCACGCGCTCGCCCGAACGCAAAAACACGTTCAAACGCGCCGCGTCTTGCCACGTGCCGTCCACAGTAATTCTGCCGTTTTCGGCAGGCGCTTTTTCATATCCAAGCGCAAAAAGTTGTCGTTTTGTTACCTGCTCCAAACCGGCAGTAACGGGAATTAACAGTTTCATACGCTATTCATTATACCGATTTTTTTGCTTTTGTCAATAGTTTATTGACAAATACCGTGCGTATACGCAAAAAAGCGGTTGACAAAATACGCCAAAGCGGAGTATAATAAGCGTATGAAAACAAATTTCGATATAAAAATGCAAGAACAAATCCAGGGTATAAAAAAGGGCGCAAAATTGCTTTTGCATAGCTGTTGTGCACCTTGCTCAACGGCGTGTTTACAGCGGTTAAAGGACGATTTTTCTATCACCGTCTTGTATTATAACCCCAACATTGACGACGAAGAGGAATACCGAAAACGCAAAGCCGAGCAAATGCGTTTATTACAGCAAACAGGCTGGGCGGATTTTTTGGATTGCGATTACGACAAGCAGGCGTTCGAGCAAATGTCGAAAGGCTTGGAGCAAGAACCCGAACGGGGCAAGCGTTGCTATCTTTGCTATGCGTTGCGATTAGAAAAAACCGCGCAAACCGCCAAGCAACACGGCTTTGATTTTTTTGCTACCACCTTGACGCTCAGTCCGCTTAAAAATACAGACTGGCTCAATGAAATCGGTGAAAAGATGGGGGGCAGGTACGAGATGAATTATTTATATACCGATTTTAAAAAGCGCGGGGGATATTTGCAATCTATCGAGCTTTCCAAACAATACGGCTTATACCGACAGGATTTTTGCGGTTGTAAATTTTCCAAAGCGCAACGGCAAAAGCAAACAAACGAAGAATAAAGAAAAACCCTGCAAGCGTAACTGCTTGCAGGGTAAATTTTTATCCTTGCGAAAGTATTTTTTCGTATTATTCCGTTGCGCTCAAACCCACGGCGGCGTCTACGGGCAGGGAAAAGGCAATGCCTTGACCTTGCGTGTGTAAGCCCACTTCGTCGTAAAGGTGTTGAAGCACTGCGTCTTTATCGGCGGCGGGAACTAAAATCATCACGATTTCCTTTTCCGGTTCTACGGTAATCCCGAAAAACGCTTCCGCTTCCTTTGCGCCCGTACCGCGTGCATTGATAACTGTACCGCCGCGCGCGCCTGCTTTTTTCGCCGCGTCCATTACGGCGTCGCTATACCCGATATTTACGATACAAAAAATTACTTCGTGTGCAAATTTTTTCACCATATTATTTTTCCTCCGAACCAAACGCTTTGTTGTTGCTTAAAAACCTGTAAAGGCTTACGCCGATTACCGACGAAAGGGGAATGGTAAATGCAATACCCTTACCGCCGCGCAGTTTGTAAAATTTATCTTCCAAACCGTGGAGCGCGCTTTCTGCTTGGCTTTCTTTAATTACGCTGAAAATTACGCTGCGGTCAGCGTCTTCCAAACCTAAAAGGTGCAGCGTTTCCGAACGCGCCGTCCCCTGTGCTAACACACTCGTTTGAAAATTCACTTGATAACCCTGCAAAAAGTCGATAAAAAATTCGGCTTTTCTTCTGTTTACGACGGTAACGAGCAGTTTTAATTTCTCTACTGCCGCTGTTGTGGATTTGCTTGTGCGCGGCTTTTTCGCCGTTTTTTCCGTTGCCATACTATCCACCTCACATAAAAGAAATAATTTGCTTGTCGTCTGCGCTGACGATGCGGCGCATAGCGATGTTTTGTCTAAGTTTCTTGCTTGCAACTGCTTTAAAACCAAGCGCTTGAATGGTGATAAGCGGCGTCATAGCCACCATAGCCACCAAACCGAACGCGTCTGTCAAAACGTGCGCTTCGCCTTGCAGCACCGCGCAAACGCCGATGATAAACGGCAGGATAAAGCTGGACGTAAGCGGACCGCTGGCAACGCCGCCCGAGTCAAACGCAATCGCGGTATACAGCTTGGGCACGAAAAACGAAAGCCCCAGCGATAAGAAATACCCGGGTATCATATAATACAAAACGCTAAACGAGAAGATAACGCGAACGACCGACAATGCGATAGCCGCGCCCACGCCGATGGAAAGGGCGATTAGCATCGAACGCTTGCTTACGGCACCGCCCG
>JAZQWZ010000156.1:0-6256 GCA_045632625.1 Candidatus Scatosoma sp.
TTGCGATTTGCTTATGCAGGTGGAAATCCCCGACAGTGTAAAAACGGTTGGTCGCCGCGCGTTTGCAAACTGTAACGGCTTGACGAGCGTTACGTTTGGAAACAGCGTCGTCTATATCGGTTCTCGCGTATTTGAAAACAGCCGCAACGTAACGATGGTTACGCTCAAACAAACCAGCGGTTGGGCGAGCGGTAATAAGGGCTTTACCGTAGAAGAATTGTCTAATACGGCAACGGCGGCGCGTTATATGCGCGTAACCTATTTTCGCGATGGCTGGACGCGTTCCTAAAATTTACACAAAAATCCCCCGTGCGTTTGAGAAAACGCGCGGGGGTTTCTTTTTACAGTATTGCAATCGCGGTTATCCCATTTTGGTGATTTCTTTTTTCAAACGGGAAATAATTTTCTTTTCCAAGCGAGAAATATAGCTTTGCGAAATGCCCAAAAGGTCGGCAACGTCTTTTTGCGTCATTTCTTCGCCACCCCCCAACCCAAAGCGTAAAAACATAATTTTTCGCTCTCTATCGGTCAGCTTTTTTAATGCTTCCGTCAGTTGCTCTTTTTCCGCTTTTGATTCAATGCTTCCGTACACGGTATCGGCGGATGTGCCTAAAACGTCGGAAAGCAACAGCTCGTTACCCTCAAAATCGGTGTTTAACGGCTCGTCGAAGGATACTTCGGTTTTTAAGCGCGCCGTACGGCGCAAATACATCAAAATTTCATTTTCAATACAACGCGATGCGTAAGTGGCAAGCTTGATATTTTTTTCGGGGTTAAACGAATGGATGGCTTTAATTAAGCCGATAGTACCGATGGAAATCAAATCATCGTTATCCACGCCTGTGTTGTCAAATTTTTTGGCTATGTACACCACCAAACGCAAATTATGTTGAATGAGTTGCGATTTTGCTTCGTTTTTTTCTTGTTCTTCGCCGTTAAATAACAGTCGAAGCGATTTTTGTTCTTCTTCCGCAGTTAAAGGCAAGGGGAGTGCTTCGCCGTTACCGCAAACGTAATCGACGGTGGCGCTGTCGCGCATACTGCAAAATTCCCCTAAAAACACTTTTAAAATTTCTACAAATCCCATAAAATTCTCCTAAATTATGTCATAAACCACGCAAAAACACGAAAAAACGATTGTTTTTATGCGTTTTCTTCTAAAATATTTGCAGACAATAACAGATCATACGTTTGAGATATGATATGCGGTGAGATGGCAAAATATACCTGCTTTTTTATCCACACGTTATTGTGTTCTATGTGTAACTCGCCAAGTTGCAGTTGAAACGTTTTTTCTCCGCTTACTGTGTGTATCGTCAATTCGTTGCATACCTGCTCTGTACGTTTTTCGTTTTTCTTGCCGTTTTGTAAAATATTTTCCTGCCAAAGTTCATAGGCGATTAAGGGGGAAATAAAGCAAACGGGCAGGTTGTTTTTGGTGGCTTTGTTACCGCTGTCAAGAAACCCTAAAACAGCTACAAGCCTTTTGTTACAAGGGATTGCGCAATTATAAATATGTTGAAACACGCGTTTTTTTTGGTAAAGCTTTGCCACGGCTTTTTTGGCGCATAAGCACAAAAATACGAATAGGGAAAAAACAATAGAAAACGGGATTTGTTGTGTGGAATTTTCCCATAAATTTTGTGAAAAAAGCGCGAAGCAAGCGCCTGCAAAAGCAAAGGAAAAGCAAAAAAAGAAAAAACAAACAAACGCGTACATGCTACGGTGTTTTTTGCTTTTTAGATGCGGAAAAACCAAAAAACACATCAAAAATCCTGCGCAAATTTTTAGAGAAAATTCCCAAAAAGCTGACAGGGAAAGCAGGGGGAAAAGCAGGGCGAAAAGCGCACCGAAAAGGGAAGACAATAGCAAATTTTTTATAGAAAAAGGGGCTTTCGCGGCGTGCAGAGAAAGCGCCAAAAGCGCGCAGTCAAGCATAAAATTTTCCGCCAAAACATACTCTATGTAAACGACCATATAATCGCTAAACCCCTTTTGTGATAAGCGTTTTCGTGTATTATAGCATACTTTTTCCAAAAGTAAAAAATCGGCTTTTGTAAAAATGCATATTTTTTTGTCGGAAAGCCTTTATCTATCAGGGAAAGCGCGTGTTTGTTTTTTCAACGGCGAAACGGCGAAAACCACGCAAAAAATTACACAAATATTGCGAGAAAAAACTTAACGCGAAAAATTGTAAAAAAATACAAGATTCCGCAAAGTATTTTCAAAATTCGCTTGACAATTTCTAGAAAGTAGATTATAATAATAGTATCACATAATATCATGATGGAAAAATTGTGTAGTATTGATGTGTAAAAGACTTTTGTTCGTGGAGGTTGCACAATGAAAGAAAGCAAAAAACAATCGCGTGTTATCAAACGTAGCGGTTGGAGTGCATTTTCTTTATTGGCGTTTTTGATCCTTGGCATTGGCGCTCCTGCATTCTTGTATTTGAATGGTGAAAGCTTGTTTGCAAAGCGACTTAGTGCATGGATTGAAAAATTGCGTAGCGGTTTACCCAAGGACATCACGCAAGCGGAAGAAAAAAATTTTGACGATTTGCTTGTGAACGTTCTTGAAGGAGTGCAAAGCACTTTGGGTACCGTGATTACGATTATCGCAATTGTTTGGATTGCGATTGCAGTAATTACGGTTTGGGTAAAAATACATAACGCAAGACAAACCAGATATCGTTTGGAAGGCAACGTTATCGTTTGTGAAAACGGTAAAGTGTTCTCGGGGATGGTAGAAAACAAGCGCTTCATTTTTACACCCGGTATGTCCGTATACGTACAACAATCGTTGAAAGGCAAATTCTTCCGTTATGGTACCGTTTGCATCACGATGGGTATGGCAACGGCAGGCGAATTTAGAATGGAACACGTAAAACGCCCGAACAAAGTGAAAAAATATTTGGCGAAGTATTTGGTGGAATATGCATATTCTTCCGCGTATACTTCCGCACCGTTCATCGTAAATCCGTATGCGTATGCAAATATGTTCCCTGGGTTCTATGGTATGGGTATGTATCCTTACGGTTATATGATGCCCCAAGCAAACGCGAACGGTCAAATGGGTGCTTTCCCGTATTCCGCAGCGTATGGCACGGCTGGTACGGCAAGCCCTTACAATTTCTAAAAATTTTGAGCATGATAAAACTCCCTTGCTGGATGCAGGGGAGTTTTTGTTTGGTTATGGGTTGCTTGATTGTAACGTTGTGGTGGGATTCTATCGCTACGCTCCAGAATGACAGGGGGCTCCAGAATGACAGGGGAGTGAGATTCTATCGCCTACGGCTCCAGAATGACAGGGGCCTCCAGAATGACAAGGGAGAGAGATTCTATCGCTACGCTCCAGAATGACAGTGGGGTTAGGAAATGTTGAAACGGATATTGTTTAAGGCATTTTTTTCAAGGCGAGAAACTTGCGCTTGGGAAATGCCTACTTCTTGGGAAATTTCCGTTTGTGTTTTTCCTTCGTAGTATCGCAAAAATAAAATACGTTTTTCTCGTTCACCCAGTTTCCCCATCGCTTCGGACAGCGCGACGTGCTCCGTCCAAATTTCGTCGGTGTTTTTTTCATCGCAAAGCTGATCCATAAGCAAAAGCGTATCGCCTGCCTTATTATATACAGGCTCGTACAAGGAAACGGGGTCGGAAATGGCGTCCAGTGCGTAAACGACTTCGCGTTCGGCAACACCAAGCTCTTGCGCAATACGCGGAATGGTAGCCTCTTCGTCGCCTTCTTCGATTTGTTCGCGCGCTTTCAATACTTTATACGCCATATCTCGAATGCTTCTAGATACGCGCAAGGAGTTGCCGTCGCGCAAATACCGCTTGATTTCGCCGATAATCATAGGCACGGCATAGGTGGAGAACTTGACGCCTACACGGATGTCGAAACCGTCGATTGCCTTAATAAGCCCTACGCAACCCGCCTGAAAAACGTCGTCTACGCCCAAGTTTTTGATGCGGAAACGCTTGACGAGCGAAAGCACAAGGCGCATATTGCCAACGATAAACGTTTCCCGGGCTTGTCTATCTCCGTTTTTTAGTTTTAGCATCAATTCTTCGCTTTCTTTTGCCGTTAGCTTAGGCAGGCCTGCCGTGTCTACACCGCAAATTTCTACTTTTTGCATACTTTACCTCCTTAAACAAACGCAAGAGGAAGCCCTCTGCGCTATGTAGCAGGTGCAAAGAGTATGCGCGAGAAAAATAGTTTTTATACACGGTAAAATTTACAGCAAAAAACGCCAGCCGTTTTATGAAGCATAGGGGCAGGTGTGCGTTTATTCAAATTCGTCGTAGTTTCTTGGCGATAAAGGGTAGGGCGAAGGCGGCGGGCAGGGCTGTGGATAAGGCGGACAAGCGGGGGGCTTTTTGCTTTGCTTGGCTTGCGCGTTGCCTACGTTGACCAAAATAACGTCTTCCCCGATTTTTACTACGTTTTTAAAATCGATAAATAATCCGTTCTTTTTAGGATTCCAGCTTTTGCCGTTAGGGGCAACGATGCCTATCCATTTGTTTTCAGGGTGGCACAGTACTACGTCGCACACTTTGCCAAGTTTTCTGCCGTCCTGTGTGTTGACGACTTCTTTTGTCCGTAATTGAGAAAAGGTTAATTGCATAGGTATACCCCCTAGTATTTATAGTATATGATAGAAAGAAGATAAGTGTGTGTGTTTGACAAGAGAAAAAATATGTGCTATAATATAGGCATAGACGGATTTTGCGGCTTTTTAGCATAGCGTTATAAAGGGTTCGGCTTTGGGTATATACATAGTATATACGTCAATACATAAGCGCAGGGCGCAAAAGAACGGAGGAAAAAATACATGAAGATTTTGATTGTCGACGACGAGGAAATGATTCGCGGTGTGTTGCGTGAGTACGTGGAGTTTGAAGGTCACGAAGCGTTTGAAGCGGAAGACGGCATGAAGGCGGTAAAAATGTGCAGGGAGCAGGATTTCGATTTGCTTTTGATGGACGTGATGATGCCGCATTTGGACGGGTTTTCGGCAGTAAAAGAAATTAAAAAAACAAAGGATATTCCTGTGATTATGCTGTCGGCGCGTTCGGAAGAATATGATAAGCTGTTCGCGTTCGAGTTAGGGGTAGACGATTACGTTACCAAACCGTTTTCGCCTAAGGAAGTGATGGCGCGTATTAACGCCGTTACGAAAAGAAGAGCGCGCTTGGCAAACGCTTCTACGTTCGTGTTTGAGGGGTTGGAAATTGACGTTGCCGGCAGAAACGTATACGTGGATGGCGAAAAGGTGGAGCTGACGCCCAAGGAATACGAGCTTTTGTTCTATCTTGTGCAAAATAACGGGATTGCTTTGACGAGAGAAAAATTGCTGTACGACGTGTGGGGATTTGATTTTTACGGTGACGATAGAACGGTGGATACGCACATCAAGATGATCCGCGGGAATTTGAAGGAATACCGTAAATTTATCGTTACGCTCCGTGGGCTTGGTTATAAATTTGAAGCGTAAAAAACGCACTATATAAGAGATAAGAAAATGAGAGAACCGAAGAGCAGACATAAAAATATAAGCGCTATTTTGCGCGATAAGCGCCGCGGAAAACGCGGCGTGAGTTTTTACGTTATACTTTGGTTGATTTTGTCGGTGTTATCCATCAGCTTGATTGTTACTGTTTCCGTGGCTTTGTATATGTCCGTTTCGCGTACGTATAAAGAAGAAGTACGCAAAGAGTTGGAAGAGCAGCGTCTGTATATCCATATGGATGTTATTTCGGATACGCCGCCGTCTTTTCAAAATAACCATAGCGAATATTTGCGATATCTCGCGTTCCGTTACGACGCGAATATTTTCGTGTTGGATTTGGGCGGTTTCGTTGTGTTTCCGCATATTCCCGATTTTATTGCAGGCGAAAGCTTGGAGCCGGACGATTATTCCGCACAGCTTGAAGAATTAAAAATGCAATTAAAAGAAAATGAGCAAGACGGATACGTAATATACGAGAGTGAAAATGCGTACGTGTACGGCGAGCAAATTACTTTGTTTGCCAGCGGGGAAAACGCGCATTATATCTACGTGGAAAAATCGTTGGAGTTCATTCAAAACGCGTTCCAAAAAATTGTTGTACGCATGGTGGGCGTTGCGGTAATTTTGTCAATTTTGGCGTTGGCAATTAGCTCGGCGTTGGCGGCGTGGATGGTGAAGCCTATTGTGAATATGACGGAAAAAGCGCGGTTGTTCGCCGCAGGGGATTTCAACGTTCGATTTAGA
>JAZQWZ010000157.1:0-16229 GCA_045632625.1 Candidatus Scatosoma sp.
TTCCCCGAAGTATTGAACGAAAACGGCGACATCGAAGTGTCCCACCCTATCGTAAAAGATTATTTGGAACATAAGATTATCGATTTCTTTGCGGCATACCCTAAGATGGACGGTGTAATTTTGACGTTACACGAAACGAAAATTCCTCTTTTGAAGCTGAAAAACCAAAAGCTGGACAAAATTGCGCGCGTAAAGTTGGTTACGAAAACACTGTACGATACGTGTAAGTCACTGGGCAAGGAATTGATCGTGCGCCCATTTGCAAGCGTAGCGGAAGACCAACAAATGATGCTCAAAGCGTATGAAGAAATTTCTCCTGAAATGATGGTTATGGACAAGTGGACGAAGTTCGACTGGTCACTCTCCCTTCCCGACAACGATTTCTTCAAGGAAATCACGGGCAATCCGTTCATCGTAGAAGGCGACGTATTCGGCGAATATTTCGGCAAGGGTAAATTGCCCATCATGTTCCGCGAACATATCGTACATAAATTTGAATATTGCAACACTTTCCCTCACCACGGATTTGTACTGCGTGTGGATAGAGATTATTCTCACCCCTTTGACAGCGTAAACGAATCCAACTTAATCGTTACCTACGCTATGCTCAACGGCAAGAACGTGGATGAGGAATTGGATAAATTCTTTGCGGAACGCTACGGAAAAGCAGGCAAAGCCGTACGCGATATTATGGAAAAGACGGAAGAAAACCAAAAGAAGATTTTCTACCTGAATGGTTATTATTTCACGCAAGGCAGTAACTTTCCCGAAGTCAACCACGTAAAAAACCATTTCCTGTTTGAAATTATGAAAGAGAAATGCGAAATCGCTTCGGGCGAGTGGTTTATCCCTATCGGCTGGCAACGCGGCAGCGTGCAAGCACTGCTTCAAGAAAAGGAAGAAGCGGCAGCGGAAGCAACCGAGCTTTTCAACGATATCAAAGCGTTGCAAGGTCAAATGGACGAAACGGAATACCAAAAGCTGTATGTCAAATTTAGAAACCTTGATTTGGTGGCAAAGCTTTGGAAAGAACTTGCTTACACCCTGTTCGCTTATGCAAAATATTTTGAAACGGGCGATAGCAAATACGAAAACGATTTGCGCGCTTGTGTGAACAATATCGATGCCATCGACGCGGAAGGCAAAGCGGAGCTTGGTGAAGCATATTACAACTTCTACGGCGCATGCGGTCACCTTGCAGGCAAAGATAAAACCGACAGCAATTTCACGGCGGTGCTTATGCAATGCTTTGCAGCGGAAAAGGCAGCTTTTACGAAAATGCAACAACAAACCGACCTTGTCGATTATATCCTTTGCGGCAGCGCGTGCGAAAGCCATAAGCTGATGAAAGAGGTAAATTTCAGCGACACGCTTTTAATCGACGGCGAACAATGCCGTATCCCCGGCAACCGCGCAGGCATGAAATGGAGCCAAATCAACGCACACGGCTGGTTCTCGTACGAAGTGAAAACGGTGAGGGGCAAGGAAAATAAAATTGCCCTTACGCTCGCTAGCGCAACCCCTACCCTTAACGTACAAATCACCATCGGCGATAAAGTGTACAACGTGCGCGAAGAAATTACGGGTAAAAAGGAATACGTCTTCACGCACCAAGCGGACAGCGATGCAGTGCGTATCCGTATCGACAAAACGGACGCGAATACGCCCCTTTTGTATACCGTTACCGTAAAAGCTTAAAACCATATAGAACAACCCCCGATGCTCGCAAGCATCGGGGGCTTTTTATAGGCATTTGCTTTTATGATTAGAAAGAAATCAAACCGCTGTCCGCCGTTACGATTGCGCCGCTTACGACAGCCGCTTCATCGCTTGCAAGGAACAATGCGATATCTGCAATTTCAAACGCTTCCGCGCTTCTCGTACCAAAATGCATGGAAAGCATTGCGCTTTGCAAACCTTTTTGGTCAGCCGTTGCAAACATAGCGGGATCGGTCATTTCCGTGTTGATACCTGCAGGGCAGATAGCGTTGCAACGGATTTTATTCAGACGATAAGCGAATGCAGTGTTCTTGGTGAGACCAACAACCGCGTGCTTAGCCATCGTGTATGCACAACCGCTCTTACCACCGCAAAGACCTGCGATGGAAGCTACGTTTACGATGTTACCACCGTTTTCGTTTTCAAGGAATACGCGCACTGCTTTACGCGTAGCCCATGCGGGACCAAACACGTCTACTTTCATAAGGCGTTCCATAAGTTCCGTATCCAAATTTTCCGCAGGTGCGAAGTTGTCCATCAAGCCCGCATTGTTGATAAGAACGTCGAATTTGCCAAATTTTTCAATTGCAAAATCGATCATCTTTTCGTTGGTTTCTTCCAAGGAAATGTCGCCTGCAAACGCAACGATTTCACCCGCAAACGCTTTGCTTTGTTCTTCCAAAGCCGCAAGGCGTTCCGCTCTTCTTGCAACCGCTACAACCTTTGCACCTTCTTTTGCAAAAAGAAGTGCAATTTCTCTGCCTACGCCGCTGGATGCGCCGGTAACAACAACTACTTTGTTTTCTAATCTCATTTTTGTTTCTCCAAGTATAAATATTTTTTATCAATTATATGTATTATACAATATTCTATCGCTTTTGTCAATTTGGAAATAATACATTTTCATCAATTTCTTTCTTCCTCAATAAAATTTTTGAAAAAATTGCAAAATCCACTATGCAGCTTTGCAATTATATTCGTAATGCGTGAAAATAGTTTAAATGGAAGCATTTATAGGTACGGCTAAAATTCCAATAAAGGCTTTCGCTTATTGCACCGTAGAGAAAGTTGCCTTTCGCAACAGCTCATCCGCAAAAATTCCCTGTACGTCGAGATTCGTCGCGCGATAGGAAACGGTATCCTGAATACCATAGAAATTGTTGGCAAGCGCCTTGATATAGGAGTAGCCGAAATCACAAAAGATTTCCCCACCCGCGGTGGTGACGTACACCAAGCGTTTTGCTTTGCAAAGCCCTTTAGGTACCCCCTCTCTATATTCAAACGTAATCCCTGCGACCGTGATTTGTTCCATATAGATTTTCAAAATAGAAGGAAAAGACAAATCCCAAAAAGGAGCGGCGATTACAATCTCGTCTGCTTGCGCAAACTGCCATTTGTTTCTTGTGTGAATTCATCGGCAAAGAATTGACTGACGTTTATACGGTGAAAAACGGCAAAGTGATTACCATTAAACACGCGGTATATACACTTCTTGGACGTTATGTACACAGAATTTGCACATACCATATTATGACTAAGCAAGAAATATGTAGAAATAGCCTTACAATCGCCTTTTCTTACGCCTTTAAGGGCTTCGAAGTAAAATCCATCACCCACGAAAACTGTAACGAAATTTACGCCGTTTCCGACATTTTAACCGACCAAGAAAAGTATCATAAACTTCGAATTTATACCAACACCAAAGGACAATATGTTCGTCTATACGGGCGTGTTTTTTATTTAGAGAACCTTATCAAATTGTAAGCGCATTTCACTTTTATATACGCAAAATGGCGGCTATCCTTTGTGGATAACCGCCGTTTCTTTATGATTGCGCATTAGGGATAACAAGAGTAAATCCGTAAGGAGCAAAGCGACGGAATAGCGATTGTGAACAATCGCGTCAGCATCGCTTGTTACGAAATATAAAAAGTAAATCCGGACCATCCACTCGTGATAAGAATATGGTTCGGATTATACGTCTTTGGTGGAGTAAGAGCAACCTAAATCGAACCGTTAAAACTCCTTTTTACACCATCTACAATAATACCTTGCAGGCGACTCTTCAGTTATACAGCACCCCGCAAGACGTATTTTGCCTGATTCCATATCTTTTTGCAATTCTTCCGTATACGCTGGTATACCCCAAAGTAATTTTGACAATTTACCCTTTCCGCATTTCGGGCATTTTACGGTCGAATAAATTTTACCGCTAACCAACCAATCGTTTCCTTCCTGAACGGATATAGTAACATCATCACATAAATCGTCCGCAGGATTCCATTTCACATTATTTCGATATAATTGGAGATATTGACTTGCTCTCTCCCCTAAAACATCTACGGGGTTTTCAGCCAAAAAAGATTTACTACAATTTAACTTTTGGGAAAAATACTCTAATTCATCTTCCGTAAATTGACTGCTATGAAAAGCACAAATTAACCCGTCTAAAAGTGGTTTCATTGCGGTCATAATATTAAATGAAAGATTTTTTGGCTTTATGATTTCCAAAACGATAGAAAATGTATCTCCACAATCACACTCGATAGAATTGTAAACCTGTATATTCTTTTTATTTGTTCTTATCGTTTTCCAAATCATTGCAGGCTTAGCCCCAAGGCATTTTAAGGGCATATCTTTTAATTCTGCTAATAATGAACCTGTTTCCTTGGAGGGGTGATTTTCGATAAGTTTATATTCGTAATAATGCGAATATTCATCGGGGATATTATATTTTTTACACAGTTCAATTATTTCTTCTTCGCTTACAGCCGAGAAAATAACGCCTTGTGTTGCCAACGGCTTAAAATTAGACGTCCCGATATTATAAAACAAAACGTTTTCAATGTCGTAAAAAGATTTCTTTGTTGTCCCGTATCTTGCCGATAAAATACAATTTTTAAAAGGCTTTAGGCTTTTGACTGCTTCAATTAAATCTCTTTTTAAAGTTTTTATAATTTCAATGCCTTTTTTGGGCATATCAAACGGAACACGAAATTGAGAAAAAACAATTATAGATTGTCCACTCTTTTCGATAAAAAAATAATAAGGCGTTTGATTGATACATTTTTCCATTTTGTTAAAAGGACAAATTAAAGAATTTTTTCTAAATATGGCATATTGCGCATCATTCTCAATACATTCGTCGCATATAGCCCCTACAAAAAGAGTGCCTTTCGCGATACTTACAAATCTTAATTTTTCTTCCGTCATAATTATACCTTAAAAATTTGAACTACCCAAGTCGGTTCGACTTGGGTAGTTCTTGGTGGGCAGAGGTGGATTCGAACCACCGAAGTCGAAGACGTCAGATTTACAGTCTGATCCATTTGGCCGCTCTGGAATCTGCCCTTATGTTTAGTGTAGCTTATTGTTTGTGGTGGAGCCGGTGATTGGACTCGAACCCACAACCTGCTGATTACAAATCAGCTGCTCTGCCAATTGAGCTACACCGGCATGTGGTGCCTTGAGGTGGAATTGAACCATCGACAGACAGATTTTCAGTCTGTTGCTCTCCCAACTGAGCTATCAAGGCATGTTTGGCGACCCAAAACGGGCTCGAACCGTCGACCTCCAGCGTGACAGGCTGGCGCTCTAACCAACTGAGCTATTGGGCCGTAAGTCGCTATCAAACAGTGCTTATATATAATAATCTATTTCACGATATTTGTCAAACGTTTTTTCACTGTTTTTTCTATTTTTTTTAACTTTTTTTATTTTTATTTTTTCAAGGCAGGTTTCGCATTGAAAACCCGTCCATTTTTAGCATTCAACGCGTACCTGCCCCCCACATTCCTTTATTTTATATATAATTTCGCTAAGCCGCCTTCTGCCGTTTCACGATATGACCTATGCAAATCCTTTCCAGTTTCATACATAGTTTGTATTACTAAATCAAAGGAAATTTTTCTACTATCCGACAAGAAGTATGCCAACGAAGACGCATTGATGGCACGTACAGCCGCCACAGCGTTTCGTTCAATGCAAGGAATTTGTACAAGTCCGCAAATAGGATCGCAGGTTAACCCCAAATGATGCTCCATTGCAATTTCTGCCGCATATTCGATTTGCCCAAGCGACATTTCTCTAAGTTCACTAAGCGCTGCTGTTGCCATGCAACAAGCACTGCCTATTTCCGCTTGACAACCGCATTCCGCTCCCGAAATAGACGCATTTGTTTTAATTAAATTACCGATTAATCCCGCCGTTGCTAAAGCGCAAATAATTTGTTCATCCGTATATCCTTGGCGTTCTTGGGCATACTTTAATACCGCAGGAACAACTCCGCATGCGCCACACGTAGGCGCTGTAACAATCGTCCCGCCGGCTGCATTTTCCTCTCCAACTGCGAACGCATACGAACATACCAAACGATGCTCTCGCGTTTCCGCTGTTTCCTCTGGTGCTTGACTGTGGAAGAGCAATTTAGCACGCCGCTCCACATGCAAGCCACCTGGTAAAATGCCTTCGCTTTTTACGCCACGCTCAATCGACGCTTTCATTGTTTGCCAAACAGTGGAAAGATATTTCTTTATATCTTCCCCCTCACAGGCAAATACGTACTCGTAAAGGCGCATTCCGCGTTCTTCACAATACGCGCGGATGTCAGTAAGCGATTTCATCGCATACCTGCCCCCTTCGTTTTGCGTATTTTGCCCTTCAAATTGAATAGCGCCTCCACCCACACTATACACACGAGTGCGTGAAATTTCACGTCCGTTTTGCTTGGCAATCAAGTCCATAGTATTTGGATGCGGTACTTTTGTATGCTCGTCAAAGCGAATTTCAACGGGGGATAACACACTTTTAATCACTCTGTCCGTACCATGTCCTACGCCCGTTTTCGCAAGAGATTCATACAATATTACTTCGAATGCATCCGCCGTAAGATTATCGTTTAAAAAGCGTTTACAAGCCGTTTCCGGCCCGATAGTATGCGAAGAAGATGGTCCTTTTCCGATTCGATATAACTCTTTCAAAGATTGCATATTTTGCCTCTTTCTCATTTTCTTTTTTCGATACTATTATAACATATTTGTATCCATTTGTAAACATAAAACGAAAAAAAACACATTGCAATTTTGTGCAAATGTACACACCTGCATCTTTCCTTATGTCCCCTTATTATCACGCAAATACGGCCTGATATTCACCCTATTATCGTCAATAATAATCATGACAATGTTTTATCTTTGCAGCGTTACAATGGCTTACATCGCCCAAAAAAAAGCACCCATGTACGTATACATAGGTGCTTGCTTGTTAAATTTCAACGATTAAACCAATTCAATGATTGCTTTTTCCGCTGCGTCGCCGCGACGTTCGCCGAGAAGGTAAATTCTCGTGTAACCGCCACCTTGACCAAGTTCTTCTTTACGAGCCGCATATTTAGGTGCAATTTCGTTAAAGAGCTTATCCATCAAAGGATGTTGAATGTCAGCCGTTCTTGCTTTGAACTCGCCTTTCTTTTCGTGGAAAGCTTTAACTTCTTGCAAATCATATGTTTTTGCCATAATAGCACGACGAGCTGCAAGTTTCTTTGCGCCGTCTTTCACGTTCGTAACGGTGATTTCTTTACCTTTGCTGTCTTTTTTGGTTACTTCAAATTCGATATTATCATCGTACGTATTCACTGCTTTCGTGATAAGCTTTTCAACGTAGGGTCTAAGTTGTTTTGCTTTTGCAGCGGTCGTTTCGATTTTACCATACCAAAGAAGTTGCGACGCCAAACCTCTCAAAAGTGCGTTTCTTTCTTTGGAAGGTCTTCCCAATTTACCGGGCATAATTTAATCCTCCTGTTGTTTTAATGAAAGGCCGTAAGATTCCAACTTGTGAATAACTTCGTCCAAAGATTTTCTACCAAGGTTTCTCACCTTCAACATATCGTCTTCCGTTTTCTTCGTCAAATCTTCAACCGTGTGAATGTTTGCTCTCTTCAAGCAATTATACGAACGAACCGAGAAGTCCATTTCTTCGATTGCCATCTTGAGAATTTGTTGTTGCTTGTCGTCTTCCGTTTTTACAAGGATATCCATACCTCTGATCGTTTCACTCAAGTTTACGAACAAGGAGATATGATCTTGCATAATCTTTGCCGCTAAGGAAATGATTTCTTTACCGGAGAACGTACCATCCGTCCAAACTTCCAACGTGAGCTTGTCATAGTCAACTGCTTGCCCAACGCGCGTAGGTTCAACCGTATAGTTTACTCTTTGTACGGGGGTGTAGATGGAATCCACTGCGATATAATCCACAACAGGTTTTTTGTTGTCTTTTGCAGGAACGTAACCTCTACCTCTACCGATGGTAATTTCCACGTCGAAGGTTGCACCTTCGTCAATCGTGCAAATGTATTGATCACCGTTAATCACTTCAAGTTCCGCATCGATGTTAAGGTCTTTACCAGTAAGCACTGCAGGACCTTCCTTTACGATATGCAAAACTTTTTCATAATCCTTATCGAGCAATTTCGTTTTGATTGCAAGCGTTTTCAAGTTAAGGATAATTTCCGTAACGTCTTCTTTAATGCCTGCAACAGCGGAAAACTCGTGTTTCACACTGCCGTCAAGGAACTTAATACCTTTTACCGCCGCACCAGGCAAAGCGGAAAGGAGAATTCTTCTAAGGCAGTTGCCAATAGTAAGACCGAAACCTTTCTCCAAAGGCTCACAAACAACTTTCGCATAGAAATCATCGTTTTCAAGCACTTCGAGTTTGGGCATATCCATTTCGATCATTATGTTACCTCCTATTGTTCAATTATTTGGAGTACAATTCGACAATCATATGCTCTGCAATTTGGCTGTCGATATCTTCTCTCGTGGGAAGAGCTAATACCTTTCCTTCAAGCTTTTCTCTGTCAAACTCAACCCATTTAACAAGGCTGTTGTTTGCTTTCGTTTCTTTAAGTGCAGTGAAATAATTATTGCCCTTTCTATTTTCTTTAACAACGATAACGTCGCCAGCTTTTACGATATACGAAGGAATCGTAACCGTTTTGCCGTTTACGGACAAGTGTGCGTGGCTAACGATTTGACGTGCAAGCGTTCTGGAAGGAGCAAGGCCCATTCTGAACACAACGTTATCCAAACGTCTTTCCAAAAGGGAAAGCATATTTTCACCGGTAACGCCTTTCATGCGGTCAGCCATTTCGTAATATTTACGGAATTGACCTTCTTGTACGCCATAAATTCTCTTGGTCTTTTGTTTTTCACGAAGTTGCAAGCCATATTCGGAAACTTTCTTTCTAGCCGCGCCGTGTTGACCGGGAGCAACCGGACGTTTATTGAACGGGCATTTTTCCATATAGCACTTGTCGCCTTTAAGGAACAATTTCGCGCCTTCTCTTCTGCAAAGCTTACATTTAGCTTCTCTGTATCTTGCCATAACTTTTTATGCCTCCTGATTAAACTCTACGACGTTTCGGGGGTCTGCATCCGTTGTGGGGGATGGGCGATACGTCGGAAATCAACGTGATTTCAAGTTCGCACGCAGCCAAAGCACGGATAGCGGATTCTCTACCAGCACCAGGACCCTTCACGTACACTTCAACCGATCTCAAGCCGTGTTCTTTACCTACTTTTGCAGCCGTTTCAGCAGCCATTTGCGCTGCGAAGGGAGTACCCTTTCTGCTGCCCTTGTAGCCAAGTGCACCTGCGCTCGATTGAGCAATTGCGTTACCGTTCATATCCGTAACGGTTACAATCGTATTGTTGAAAGTAGATTGAATGTGAACTTGTCCTTTGTCTACTTTCTTAATTTCTTTACGCTTACGAGAAGCGACTTTTTTCTTAACTTCTGCCATTTTTTATCGCCTCCCTATTATTTCTTCTTACCTGCGATTGCACGCGCAGGACCTTTACGCGTACGAGCATTTCTCTTCGTGCTTTGTCCGCGTACGGGCAAGCCCTTTCTGTGACGGATGCCACGATAGCAACCGATTTCCATAAGGCGCTTAATGTTCAAGGAAACTTCACTGCGAAGTTCACCTTCTACTCTCATGTTTTGGTCGATATATTCTCTCAATTTGGAAACGTCGTTTTCATCGAGATCTTTTACTCTCGTATCAGGATTGATACCCGTTTCCGCGAGAATCTTTTTGGAAGTCGTCAAACCGATACCATAGATGTAGGTAAGGCCGATTTCCACTCTCTTTTCTCTGGGTAAATCTACACCGGCAATACGTGCCATTGATTTCTATCCTCCGTTTTTTTAATAATGTTTTTTTCTTTATCTATCTTCAACGAACGTCTACGTTTAGGCAGTGGAAAATGCCGCTACATTTACGTTGTATTATTTTCTAAGACAGCCCTTACGTGTATACGCGCACGCGCGACAACACGCAACAAAACTGAGTTCCCGTAAAATTACGGAAAATCAGCTCAGTTCGTATCTTTTTTTATGAAATTACCGCATTTGCACATACATTCCCAAACTACGGCACTATATATTATACCATAGCTATCAAAGCGTGTCAAGCAAATTTGGCAAAATTTTCAAATAAAATTAGCCTTGTCTTTGTTTGTGGCTCTTGTTCTTGGAACAAATTACCATAACTCTACCGTTTCTTTTGATAACTTTGCACTTATCGCACATAGGTTTTACAGAAGGTCTTACTTTCATTGTTTTTTCTCCTTTTGATTAAACTCTGTTATTGTCGCAAACGATTACGACTTGCTACGCCACGTGATTCTGCCTTTCGTCAAATCATACGGGCTCATTTCCAATTTTACCGTGTCGCCTTCAATGATTCTAATGTAGTTCATTCTAAGCTTGCCGGAAATATACGCCGTGATAATGTGACCGTTGGAAAGCTGCACTCTAAACGTTGCGTTGGGCAACGCTTCCACTACCTTTCCTTCCGCTTCAATTACGTCGTCTTTGGACACAGGAACTTCCTCCGATTTTTTATTTTAGAGCGTCAAAATTTCAACGCCGTCTTCGCGCACTACTAAAGTATTTTCATAATGCGCAGCCAGTTTACCGTCTACGGTTTTCGCACCCCACCCATCGTCGAGCAAACGCACCTGCCATTTACCCTGCGTAATCATGGGTTCTACGCAAATTACCGTACCGGCCTTCAAACGTACGCCCGTACCCAAGCGACCGTAGTTCGGTACATTTGGATCTTCGTGCATTTCCTTGCCGATACCGTGTCCCGTATACGAGCGAATAACGCCATAGCCGTGCGCTTCCGCATACTTTTGAATTTTGTAACCGATATCGAACACAGGAGTGCCCGCGCGTAAACCTTCAATCCCTTTGAAAAAGCATTCTTCCGTGACTTTAACAAGCCTTTCCGCTTCCGCGCTCACTTTACCGATTTTAAACGTTCGGCAAGCATCGCCGTGGAAACCGTTTTTATACGCGCACAAGTCTACGCTGACGATGTCCCCTTCTTTCAAGATTTCATCGTGCGTAGGAATTCCATGCACAACCATATCGTTGACGGAGATACACGCCGATGCAGGAAATCCGCCGTAGCCTAAGCACGAAGGATATGCGCCTGCCGCGCGAATGAATTTTTCAACGAGTTCGTCTACCTCTTTGGTACTCATACCCGCTTGGATGCGAGAACCTACGAATGCAAGCGTATCCTTGACAACTTTGCACGATTCGCGCATTGCGTCAATTTGCTTTTCGTTTTTTACGTGAATCATTTTACGCCTGCATTATTTACAACATTTATCCAGCTTTGCCGACACAAGCGCAAACGTTTGCTCGGGTGTTTCTTGACTAACCACCGTGAAAAGCACGCCTTTCTTTTGATAGTATTCAATCAAAGGCTGCGTTTGTTTGGTGTATACTTCCAAGCGGCTTTGTACCGTTTCGGGATTATCGTCCTTTCTTTGATACAATTCGCCACCGCAGCGCGAACAGGTTGTCGCGCCGTTCAACGTCGACAGGTGATAGCTTTCGCCACAGTCTTTACAAACACGACGACCGCATAAACGTTGCATAACGTCGTCAAAATTTACGTCAATATTGATTACCAAATCCACGTTGGTAATTTTATCAAGCATTTCCGCTTGCGCAATCGTACGCGGGAAACCGTCCAACATGAACCCGTCCTTGCAGTCGGGACGTTGGATTCGTTCTTCTACGATTTTACAAGTTACGTCGTCAGGAACAAGCTGACCCTTATCGATAAACGATTTCGCCAACATACCTACCGGCGTTTGATTTTTAATATTTTCTCTGAAAATGTCACCGGTGGAAATGTGCACCAGTCCATAATTATCGGAGATTTTTGTCGCTTGTGTACCCTTTCCAGCACCAGGCGCTCCGAGTAAAATTATATGCATATGACTCTCCTATATGAAATCTCAAAGCAAATCATTGAATTTCTTTGCTGCGCCATACGACGCAGCAAAGCGTTTCTATCTTATTTCAAGAATCCTTTATAATTTTTCATCATCATTTGCGCTTGGAGTTGTTTTTCAAATTCCATGGCACAAGAAACGACAATCAAGATACCCGTCGTAGAGAATACGTTCACCAAGTCCAGCGAAGCCCAAGCAAAGGCAACGGACGGAACGAACGCTACGAGCGAGAGGTAAATTGCACCAAACAACGTGATGCGGTTAGAGATTTTCTTCAAGTAAGCTTCCGTCGCTTTACCAGGACGAATACCTTGAATGAAACCACCGTTTTGTTGAATGTTTTTGGAAACGTCTTCGGGGTTAAATTGCATTTGCGCATAGAAGAAGGAGAACGCGAAGATAAGTACGCACAATACAAGCGTATATACCACTGCGCCCCAGCCTTGCGCCGAAGCCGACATCCAGTTTGCCCACCAAGTTGCAAAGCCACCTTCGGGAGCAACCAAGCTACCGATCATTTGAGGGAAGCTCAAAATGGAGAAGGAGAAAATCAAGGGCATAACGCCGCCGCCGCTGATTCTAATAGGAATAGCCGACGATTGACCGCCATACATTTTTCTACCTTTAATTTGCTTTGCATATTGAACGGGAACTTTTCTTTCGGAAAGGTCTACGTATACGATTGCAAAGAAGATGATTGCACTTACAAGACCAAATGCAAGCAATTCCCAAATCGCACGAATTTCACCGCCGAACAAAACGCCGAATTTTGCAACAATCAAGTTACCTGCCGTTGCCAAAATACCGGTGAAAATAATCATAGATTGACCGTTACCTACGCCGTAATCGGTAATTCTTTCACCGATCCACATAACAATCAACGCACCAGCCGTATATACGATTGCCATAAATACACCGGCAAGCCAAAGCTGACCGCCAAAAATTGCCGTGTTGATTGCACCTTCAGAACTACCGAAACCGATAATAATACCTACCGATTGCACGATAGCAAGAACGATGGCTGCATAACGCGTATATTGCGCAATTTTCTTACGGCCTTCTTCACCTTGTTTAGACAATCTTTCAAGGGCGGGAATACCTACGCTCAAAAGCTGCATGATAATCGAAGCGTTAATGTACGGACCGATACCCAAAGCAAAGATAGTACCTTGGGACAATGCGCCACCCGTAATACTGCTCATCAACGTCAAGAAGTCGTTGCCGGCAACTGCGCTTGCAAAGGTGTCTCTAATAAGTCCCGGAACGGGAATGAAACAACCAAGGCGGAATATCAACAACAAAAGCAACATCATCATTACTTTGCGGCGGATATCCTTCACCTTAAAAGCATTTATAAGAGTTTGTAACATTTTGTTTCTCCGTTAATAGTTTTTCATACGCTTTCGCGTAAGGGGAGAAATAACGCGAACTACGGAAAACCGCTATCAGGCGATTTTCCGTATTACGGTTGTATCCATTAAAGGGTCTCCGCCGTTCCCTTTGCAGCCTCGATGGCTTCTTTTGCGGATGCAGAGAATTTCGCCGCTTTTACGGTGAGCGCTACATTAAGTTCGCCGTTGCCGAGAACTTTAAGTCCGCAATTATTTTTAACTGCCTTTGCAAGGCCGTTTTCCATAACAAAACCGTAGTCTACAACCGTGTTTGCAGGAAGATCTTTCAAATCTTCTACGTTCACGATTACGTAAACTTTCTTACCGTTATGGTTAAAGCCTCTCTTAGGCACACGACGAGCGATAGGCATTTGACCGCCTTCAAAACCGGGACGTACGCCGCCACCGGAACGAGCCCATTGACCTTTGTGACCTTTACCGGAGGTTTTACCCGTACCGGAACCGATACCACGGCCAAGTCTCTTCGTCGATTTAGTTGATCCCTCTGCGGGAGAAAGAGTATCTATTCTCATAATAACTCTCCTTACACGTTTTCTACTTTGACAAGATGCTTCACTTTCGCAATCATACCTTGCGTTGCGGGAGTATCTTCAAGTTCTTTAAAAGAACGGATTTTCTTCAAACCAAGCGCCTTAACCGTTGCTTTTACAGGTTCGATTTGACCGATGGTGCTCTTTACAAGCGTAACTTTAATTTTAGCCATTTTTCGTCCCTCCGTCCTTAGCTGAGAATGTCTTCTACGGATTTGCCACGAAGCGCTGCAACTTGTTCAACAGATTTAAGTTCTTTCAAACCTTCAATCGCTGCTTTTACGCAGTTACCAGCGTTTTGGCTGCCGTGAGATTTCGTTCTGATGTTTTTGATACCTACTGCTTCCATTACCGCACGAACAGGACCACCAGCAATTACACCGGTACCTTCAGATGCGGGCATCATAAGCACTCTGCCGCGGCCGAATACGCCGATTACTTGGTGAGGAATGGTGCCATCTACGATGGAAACGGAAACCATGTTTTTCTTTGCTCTCAAAGTAGCTTTTTCGATTGCTTCGGGAACTTCTTTTGCTTTACCCGTAGCTACACCGATCTTGCCGTTGCCGTCACCTACGATAACGAGCGCAGCAAAACGCATATTTTTACCACCCTTTACAACTTTCGTTACGCGGTTAACTTCAATGAGCTTTTTAACAAGACCATCGTCTTCAGCTTGTCTTCTTTGAGGTCTTCTTTCTCTTTTTTCGTCTGCCATGTCTGCCACTCCTTAGAATTTAAGTCCGGCTTCTCTTGCGCCGTCTGCAACTGCCTTAACACGTCCCGTGTAAAGATAGCCGCCTCTGTCGAATACCACTGCTTGCACGCCTTTTGCCATTGCTCTTTCCGCTGCAACTTTACCAACAACTTTCGCTGCGTCCGTCTTGGAAAGACCTGCAATTTGTTCTTTCACCGCTTTATCCATCGTGGACGCTGCTGCGAGCGTTACGCCGCCCTTTGCATCGCCTGCTCTGTCATCGATGATTTGCACGTAGATGTGGTTAAGACTTCTGTAAACGTTCAAACGGGGCGTTTCAGCCGTACCCGTAATCGTCTTTCTAACGCGTGCGTGGCGTCTTTGTCTGTCTGCATTTTTATCAATTTTTGTAATCATACTTTAACGCTCCTTATTTCTTACCTTTACCGGAAGTCTTACCTTCCTTATGTTCAACGTATTCACCCTTGTAGCGAATACCGTATCCGTGATAAGGTTCGGGTTTTCTAACTTTGCGGATATTTGCTGCAACTTGACCAACAAGTTCCTTATCGATACCGGAAACGTTAACTTCCGTGATCGAAGGGCATTCAAACGTGATGCCTGCGGGTGCAACAAATTCTACAGGGTGAGAGAAACCAACGTTCAATACAAGCTTGTTGCCTTGAACAGCTGCTTTCCAACCTACACCTTTCACTTCCAACGCCTTTACAAAGCCAGCGGATACGCCCGTAACCATACCGTTTACAAGCGCTCTATACAAGCCGTGTTTTGCGTTCGTGTCTGCTTTATCGTCCATAGCTTTGAGCACGAGGTTCGTGCCTTCCATTTCCATAGCGATGTTACCAACGACTTCTCTCGTCAAGGTACCTTTGGGGCCCTTTACCGTTACGACGCCGTCTTTGAAATCTACCGTTACGCCAGCAGGGATAGCGATAGGCATTTTACCGATTCTCGACATACTGCACTACCTCCCTTACCAAACGTAGCAAAGAACTTCGCCGCCTACGTTGGCTGCCTTTGCTTTCTTGCCCGTCATGATACCTTTGTTCGTGGAAAGGATAACCGTACCGAAACCACCAAGTACACGGGGCATGTTAGCAACGCCTGCATAAGCACGCAAACCAGGTTTGGATACTCTTTGCAAACCGCTGATAACCGATTTCTTGTCATTGTATTTAAGCGTAATAGCAATCTTGCCGTTATAGCCGTCTTCCACAAGTTTTACGTCTTTTACCCAACCTTCTTGCAACAAAATTTCAGCGATTGCTTTCTTTTCGTTGGATGCAGGGATTTCAACGCTTTCGTGTTTAGCCGTGATTGCGTTTCTAATTCTAGTAAGCATATCAGCGATAGGATCCGTCATTTCTTTTACCTCATATTACCAGCTCGACTTCTTAACGCCGGGAATTTCTCCCTTGTACGCAAGGTTACGGAAGCAGATACGGCATACACCGTACTTTCTCAAAACCGCGTGGGGTCTTCCGCAGATCGTGCATCTCGTATAAGCTCTCGTAGAGAACTTAGGCGT
>JAZQWZ010000158.1:0-5621 GCA_045632625.1 Candidatus Scatosoma sp.
CCTGCGCGGACAGGGTAGCGGTGTAGGACCGGGTACGGTAATTTTCTACGTGATGATGATGTCAGTACTCGCTTGCGTGACGCGGTATTGTCAGCGAATTGCCGTGGCGGTTCGTTATTACGTTTCTCGCCGTCAGCCTACTCGGAAACGCGTAATGGTTGTTGGCGGCGGCGAGGCGGGTGCGATGCTGATTAAGGAAATGCAATCGTCTAACAAAATTGCCTATCAACCCGTGTGTATTGCCGACGATAACCTGCGCAAAGTGGGAATGTACGTTTGCGACGTAAAGGTAGCGGGTACGACCTACGACGTAAAGCGTTTGGTGGAAGAATACCACGTGGAAGAAATATTTATCACCATTCCGTCGCTGGATAAAAAGACGCTTAGTCAAATTGTTTCGCGTTGTCAGCAGTGCGGTTGCCCCGTGCGTATTTTGCCTGGTATTTATCAGCTTGCTACGGGCAACGTAACTGTTTCCGCGCTCCGTGAAGTAGAAATCAGCGATTTGCTTGGGCGCGAGCAAGTACAGGTTAATTTGGACGAAGTGATGGGATATATCGAAAACAAAACGGTACTCGTTACGGGCGGCGGCGGTTCTATCGGCGGTGAGCTTTGCCGTCAAATAGCCGCGCATAACCCCAAAACGCTTATCATTTTGGATATCTATGAAAATAATGCGTATGAAATTGAGCAAGAACTCAAACGCAAACGTCCTAATTTACAAGTATTGACCTTGATTGCAAACGTGCGCGAAGGGAAAAAGATACGCGACGTATTTGATAAATACCGTCCGCAAATCGTGTTCCACGCGGCGGCGCATAAGCACGTACCGCTGATGGAAAGCAGTCCTTGCGAAGCGGTGAAAAATAACGTGTTCGGTACGTGGAACGTTGCTAAATACGCAGACGAATTTAAGGTGGAAACGTTTGTGCTTATCTCTACGGATAAAGCGGTAAACCCCACCAACATTATGGGTGCGACGAAACGTATTTGCGAAATGCTCATTCAAACCATCGGTAAAAATAGCAAGCATACCAAATTTGTTGCGGTGCGTTTCGGGAACGTGCTTGGCTCGAACGGTTCGGTAATTCCGTTATTCCGTCAGCAAATCCAAGAAGGCGGACCCGTTACCGTTACGCATAAGGATATTATCCGCTATTTCATGACGATTCCCGAAGCCGTGTCGCTGGTGTTGCAAGCAGGCGCGTATGCAAAAGGCGGGCAAATTTTTGTGCTGGATATGGGCGAGCCGGTAAAAATTTATGATTTGGCGTATAACTTAATTAAGCTTTCGGGGTTAGAGCCCAACGTGGATATCGATATTGTTTGCACAGGCTTGCGTCCTGGGGAAAAATTATACGAAGAACGCTTAATGAAGGAAGAAGGTTTGCAATCTACACCCAACGGACTTATCAACATCGCCCGTCCTATTCCTTTGGACGAAACACAGTTTTTTGCTACGTTGGAAACGCTTTGCGAGCAAGCGTTTGCGGAAACGGACGATATGAAACAATCGGTGAAAGCGCTTGTGCCGACCTATACCATTGATAAACGCGATGTTTTGGCGGACTTTTTCAAAAGTCAGGAAGCGCAAACGGACGGACAAGTAGGATAATTTAAGGGGAAATATGGTTTTATTCTTGCGAAAAAAATGCATACGAATGCAGGAAAAAGCGTGGTTGCAAGCGTTGCAACGCTTTTTATCGGGCCGCCTGTTTTTGGCGGTCTTAACTGCTTTGGTGATGATTTCGCAAGCTTTTGGGCTGGATATGCTTGGCATCACGGCGCTTTGTTTGACAGTGGTGTTCGTATGTTGGTTTGGTAAAGATACTACGCCGGCTATTCCTGCCGTATGTTTGATTTTATTTTGCGTGTCACTAAAAAACAGTCCTTGGGCGATGGCATCCGCGCCTGTTTTTGGGAAATGGTGGCTGACAACGGGCGAACCAGCACCGCTATTTACCTCGAATGCGTTTTGGATTTTTGTTTTGATTTTCGGTTCGATGATTGTGTTGTCGGCAATTTTCCGTATGGTACTTTTCGGCAATATGCGCAAGGTATATAAGCGCAACACGGTGTTTGTCGGTATCGTTTGTTTAAGCGTTTCGTTTTTGCTTGGCGGCATATTTTCCGCAAGTTGGCAAATCGACGATTTGTGGTCGGGCTTTTTACAAGCGGCAACGTTTTTCTTTATTTACTTATTTTTTGCTGCTACGCTGGATGAAAAACAGTGTACGCTCGATTACATAGCCGACGTAATGCTTTGCGGTTTGTGCTGTATGCTTACGGCGATTGTATGTGCGTATAGTCGCAGTATTCCCTTTTTTAAAAAATATCCCGCTTTACAGCAAAACCTTTCAGGTGCTTTGGAACTGCTTATCGTAGCAGGCTGGGGCGGCAGCAATGCCATCGGGCTGTATATATCTTTAACGCTTTGCGCTTGCTTTTATAAAATGTCGAAAGCCAAGCAAAAGCACAAATGGATATGGAGCGTAATTTTGTTTGTTGCGCTTATCGCCACGGTGCTTTCGCTGTGCCGCACAGCAATTCTTGTAAGCGGTGTAATTTTCATTGCCGGCAGTGTTTGTTTGCTGTGCGATAAGGACAATCGTTCGCATATACTTTTTACCATACTTGCGTACATGGTACCCCTTATTTTCATAATTGCATATAAATATGACTATATTTTGACGAATTTCATACAGCCTTGGACGCAAGGGGATTTAAATCAAATTTTCACGGGCCGTATCGACATTTGGAAACGGTACGTGGAATATTTCAAGCAAAACCCTATTTTTGGTGCAGGGTTTCTTGCGGACAAAGAAGCGTGGGTTTCCAACGAATTCGTAGACGCAGAGGGCGGTTTGAATATGTTTGCCGTTTCCGCGCACAACATTTTATTACAGGCGCTTGGCGGCAGCGGCATCGTTGGTTTGCTTTGCTTAACGCTTCACTTGGCGTCCGTGATTTGGCTTGTTTGTAAGCATCGCTCGATGCCGCAAATTTTCTTCTCGCTTGCCCTTGGCGCGTTCTTGATTATGTGCATGGTGGATACGGTGTTTTACGCTACGCAATTCACCTTTTTGTATTTGTTTATCGTGCTTGGCTTGCAGTGCAACGTGCGCCGTTTGGACATTGAAAAACGAGAAGCAGAGCTCGCGAAAAAGGATAAAGACGAAACGTACAAACCGCGTGTAGTATTTCCTTACGTAGAAGCAGGCTTGGGACATATTATGCCGATGCGTTCGCTCGCCGATGCCTTTGAAAAGAAATACGGCGATAGATGTCAAGTAATACGTTCCCATTTCTTTACGGAAAGTAATTCTTGGAGTTTGCAACGCTTTGAGCACGTGTTAAAACGCGGCGCAACGAGCTATGCGAAAACTTCTTCGACAAGCCGTTTACATATGTTTCTTATGCACGTTTTTGCGCCGTGGATTGCTCCGCGCGCGATTATGGACTGGTACGTAATCGGTGCGGGCAGGGCGGCGCGTAAGCATTTGCAAACGCTGGATGCGGACATGGTAGTCAGTACGCACTGGGCGACGTCCTATTATGCGGAAAACACCTTGCCAAAACCTATCAACGTTTCCTACGTACCCGACGCACAAATTGTGGAATTTTGCCGTTATCCGTCGGACGCAGTGCTCATTTCCAAACGCCCTGGGTACGAACGCGCCCTCAAAAAGCATAAACATAGATTTCACGAAAACAACTTGTTTTTCGTGCCGTTTGCCATTCGCGGCGAGGCGTTAAAGATAGAGCAGGACAAGCGCGCGTTGCGTAAAAAATTCGGTTTGGACGAAGAGAAAATCACGGTCATTTTAATGGAAGGCGGTTATGGGTATGGAAAGCTGGAAGAGCTTGCCGCCTGTTTCATTCAAGAAGATTTACCTATCAATTTAATTGTTGTTTGCGGAAAAAACCAAGAAGCATACGAGCGTTTGCGCGCGTTGCCGATAGGGGCAAACACAAAAATACGCATCGATGCTATGTGCGAACCGCTTACCTATTTGGCGGCGTCCGACGTGCTGGTGGGCAAAGGCGGAGCGTCCACGCTTGCAGAAGCAACGTATTTTGGCTTAGCGATGCTCGTTAACCGCTTTTCGACGGTTGTGGAAAAGAATAATGCGGAATATTATATCCACCACGTACAAAACGCGCTGGGGATAACGCAAACGCCGATGGTGTTGGACAAGATAAAAGCTTGGTGTGAAGATAATACGGAGCTTTTGCAAATGCAAGAAAACGCGCGAAGGGAAAAGCAAAATTACGGCAGTGAAAAAACCGCGGATTTGTTGTATCAATTACTTGCAAAACGCTATCCGTCTTTGAAAGAATAAATATAACGCCCCTTGCCAAACGGCAAGGGGCTTCCCTTATCATACAGGCGAAACGTCCGTAATTTTTTCGTTGGTTATCGTTATTTGAAAATAGCGCACTTGGTACAAGCGTTCGGCTTTTTGATATACCAAACCGCAAACGTCGGTTTTGTCGGTTAACACGACGGATAAAAAATCGCCTAAATAATTCCGCAAGCTATCTTGTTCCGCTTGCATTTCTTCACTGAGCATAGGCAAAAGGTCAGCGCCGATACGCACGCTTTCAAAAAACGCATAGGCAAGCATAGCCGTTTTCATATCGCCTTGCAAAGCCGCAGGGCGTATTTGTTTTAAAGTGTATTGTATGCGCGCAAGCGTGTTTTCCTGCGCTTGCCACTGCGTTTCCGCGACAAATCCAAGCGCATCGGAAATGGGCAGGGTAACGTACAAAATATCGTTGTCTATGCGAAAGGACGAAGCTCGTTCTTGAAAAACACATTCTCCCTGCTTGGTGTAAATATACAAATGTTCGGGCGATTGAAATAGACAAAAATTCCCCCAAAAAGTAACGTTACAAGTAGTAAAAGACGGGGGCAGGTACGCAATGATTACATTGTCAACCATTTGGAACGTGGCTTGCACTTCGCCTTGTTGAAAGACGGTTACCACCAAATTTTCGCAGGTGTTTTGCGTAATAATTTTTAAACGGTTATCGCGCGCAGGGAAGGTGTGCGCGTAAATAGCAAGCGCGTCACCGCAAAGATACACGTCGCAACCGTCGGGCGGAGTAAATAAAATATCTTCCGTTAAAAAAAAGCAAAGGGGCAGCGCGTTTTGCGGGGTAAAACACACGCAAAGTTTGTCTTTTAGGGACACGGTAGCAAATTTTTCAAAACTGTCGGTAATGCCAAAGTATGCGCCGTTGACGGTCAAAGCGCAGGTTTGCGCGGATAAAAAATACACTTTCATACTTTACTTATATTCTTTTTTTAGAAAAAAATGTATAAAATAAAAAAATCCGTCGATAATTTTTTTGCACATTAAAAAAACAGGAGAACGGATTATGAACAAAATCAACGGTTATACGGAAGAAGAAGCCAAAACTTTGGTGGAATATATTAAGGACGGCAAAAGCCGCGGCAAAACGCTTACCTATTTATTTGAAACCTACGGCAGACAGTACGGCAGGGCGAAAGGAAGCGTGCGTAATTATTATTACGCGCTGATGAAAAACGCGAACGGCGATCAACGCATCGTACAGCTTTTGGACGGCTCGCATTTGTCCGTGGAAAAAATCAG
>JAZQWZ010000159.1:0-16238 GCA_045632625.1 Candidatus Scatosoma sp.
AAAAAAAATCACTCCTTTTGAAAAAAATCACGGAAAATGCACAAAAAACAGGGCATTTTTGTTTGCCTTGAAACGAAATTTGCGGTATAATAGAATATGCGTTAATATAATCGGTTATTCCAACCAACCGTAGGTTGAGGTTTTACAATCCGCGCTTGGCAGGGTTAAGAAAAACAGAAAAACACGCTTTTAAAACATAGAACAGCTTTTCAAATTACGGAGGCATATATGAAGAGTAAATTCCACAAAATACTCAGCATGGCATTAGCAACGGTCAGCGTAGGCGCAACGTTTGCTTTGTCGTCCTGCGGTAACCAAGAATACAAGGGCGACGTCGTTACGAGATACGACCCCAGAGCTGCGGTAAGCTCCAACGGCGGTTTTGCCGTACAAAAGGGCGAGTATATCTACTTTATCAACGGTATGGAAAGTCCCGAGGCGGAAAACAAATACGGCGAAGTAGTAAAAGGCGCGCTTATGCGTATTTCCGAAGCGGATTTGCAAGCAGGTAGATACGACAGCGCTATCACCATCGTTCCTTCCGTATTTGCGGCGCAGGATTTCGGCGGCGGTATTTACATTTTCGATAATTACGTATACTACGCAACCCCCACGACGGATAAAAACATCAAAACGGGTTCGGTAGAAAGCGACTGGTTGGATTTCAAGCGCGCAAAGCTTGACGGAACCGAAGCGCCCGAAGATTATTTCTTCCGCGCAGAACAAAACAACACGACCTATCGTTTCGTGGAAGAAAACGATATCGTATATTGCTTGTACGAAGAAAACGGCGCGCTCAAATCCTTCGATACGAAAAACAGAGTAGACCGTACGCTTGTTGTCGGTGCTGACACCTATTTCTATGATACGGTAAATACAACGAATGGTAACGTGTACTATACGATGAGCGTTACGACGGAAACCGATTTTTCGGAAAAATACAACCAAATCTACTGTGTAAACGCGGCGGCTAAGGCAACGGTAAACAAAGTGGAAAACGGTAAAGCTTCGTATACGGTAGAGGGCGGTAAAACGTACGCCTTCGACGCGGAAAAAATGGAAGAAGCAAACGCAAGCGCGAAAGAAAACAAGCAAGACGAAGTACACGATTTTGACGATTACGCAACGTATCCGTACGTGAACCTTGGTACGCTTGTTTTGGATGGCAGAGGCAAAGTTTCTACTTTAACGCAATACAACGCAGCGGAAACGGAAAGCGCAAAACCCGTAGAAGCGAACTTGAACGGCTATATGTATTCGCTTACGACACATACGAACGGCAGTTTGTATTTCACGAGAAAGGACGTAGAAGGTTCTCCTGCGGATGACACTAAGCTTTACTATCTCTCTACGGCGCAAACGGCTGAAAACACGTGGAACGCATACGCGAGCAACGCTACGTTGGACGTAGTTGCTCCCAACGGTGCGAAATTAACGCAAGCGTTGTTTACGGTAGTCAGCGGACAACACATCTACTATTACGTAGAAGAAAATTCGCTTTACAAAGTAGTGAATGGCGAAACGATCACGATGCAAAAAACGGGCGCAACGGGCGCAACGCTTTGGAAAGTGGAAGATAACTATTTGTATTATATCCAAACGGCTGAGGAAGGCGCAAACGGTTCTAAGCTTACGCGTATCAACGTAAACGGTACGCAACAAGATTATAACAACGCAGGTCCTTTGGACGGTGAAGATTTCGTAGAGTACAAAGCGATCACGATGGAATGGGCGCAAGTAAATTCTTCTTGGTACTTGCCTGAATTTTTCGGCGGCGTAATGTTGTATGGCAACGAACAAGCGGTTGGCGAAACTTCGTATAACTACGTAGCAGCGGCTCCTATCGGTACAACCCAAAAAGATTTGAAGGACAAGAATGAGGCGTTTGAAAACGCTCGCAAAGCGATTGACGAATGCGAAGATTTGAGAACGCAAAAAGCGCTTGAATATTATTTCCAAACGGGCGAACGTACGGCGTTTGACGCATGGACGGATTTGTACACCGATGAACAAAAAGAAGAATTCAACGCGTTTGTAAAGAATGTGGAAGATGGTAAACAATCGTTGCAAAAGGTATTCTTTGCAAACATCGGCGAAGTGAAAGCAGAAGACGCGGAAGCAATGTCTACGTACTGGAAAGACAGCTTAGAAATCAAAGACGATACGGCTGACGAAGAAGAAAGCTCCTTCCCCGTATGGGCTATCGTATTGATTAGCGTAGGCGGTGCATTGCTTATCGGCGGCGTAGCATTCGTGCTTGTATGGCAAGCTAAGAAACGCAAGAGACAAGCGATGATCGACGCAACCGTAAACGCATACAAGCGTCCTAAGATTGATACGACGGACGATAAGTCTATCGACGTTTATGCGGACGATGCAGACGTGGTGGAAACGCAAGAAACGGCTAAAACGCCGGAAGAAGCTCCTGCGGAAGAACCCGTAGAAGAAGCTCCCGTAGAAACGGCTGAAACGCAAGAAACCAACGAATAAAACCAAATAACAAACCGCCGTTGCGTAAATCGCAACGGCGGTTTTTCTATGCTATAAAATTATAAATGCGCTACCATACCGATAAACAACGGCAGGTGATATTCGTTGTCTACAATGGCGTACACGAACGGTCTATCCAGCGTGATATACAAAGGTTCAAGCGGTGCGGCGGACATTACTTTAAAACCACCGATCGTAGCGGCGGCGGCTTTCGTGCCGTTGCGGTCCACTTGAATAAATGCCTTTTGTTTCACGTACGAACAATACAGCTTTTGCGTATTGTCAATGCCCGAAAAATCGGCAAGAGTAGACGAGAACATATCTTGTATTCCCAAAGCGTTTAACGCGGAATTTAACGGTATTTCCGTTTCGTAGGTAAATTCCGGCATACGGATATGCACCTTGCGCTCAGGGTTTTCTTTGGTGCTTTCCCAAAGCGCTGTCCATTTTTCACCGTTTAGCGTATTTATAAAATCGTAGATATCCACGCCTTGGTTGGGAAGTAGCCCCACAAAGCTGTATTTATAATCCTTGTACGCTTTGGCAAAGCCCACGCACGTATCGTCCTGTAAATACCCGTATTGCGTAGAATACAGCATTTCCACGTCACTCGTACTGCTGTCGTAGTTGTTAAACACGCCTTTTTCAATATCCTTGCGCTCGTATTTCGTCGCCCATTTGGCGTCAAAATCGACGGTGTTTATTAGATACATCACGTCCAGCGGATCAATGCTGTCCAAAATCCTGTCAATTTTTCCGTCCGTGTGGTTGTAGCACCAGTTATTAATATCCTGCAAAGTAGTAGCGTCGAACTTGGATAAGTACGCTTGCGCACCGTACCAGTCTGCATTCGCTTGTAAAAATTCGGGCTTTACGTTCAGCGCGTTTTCTTTCATCCATATCGAGTTGGCAAGCGAAACCTTACAATCTTTTCCCGTATACAAAGAGCTTGTGTACGCGTACATGGCTTGATTTAATTGTTCCGTAGACATACCGATGGCATTTTCGATTTGCGCGCGCGTGTTGCTTGCTGCGCCGTTATTGATTAACGCTAGACAAAGGGTAGCGGAAAGAGGCGAAATTAAATGCTTGCCGTTTTGCTTATCCACGCATTTTTTAAACATTTCCAAGGAAAAGGCGGCAGTTTTTTGTTGAAATTCTTGCGTTACGCTGCCTTGCGCAGTAGCCGTACGGGTATATCCCTTCGATGCTTCTACGGAAACAATTTTCTTGTCAAATTGACAAGCGGTAGCAGTAAACAGCATACCTGTTGCCAGTGCGCAGGATAAAAAATTTACACCTTTTTTCATCATGTTCTCTCCCGATTATTCTTAAAAAAGCATAGCCTTGCTTTGAGTATACTACATGATTTTCCGGTTTGTCAATAGACGAAAAGAACTTTTTGCAAAATTTTCACAATTTTTCGAAAAATTATGAAAAAATATTAAAAAAACCACGCAAAAACAGTTTACAAAATTAGTAAATCTTAATATAATATAGCAAAATATATATGTACGGCAAAAAGCCGTAAAAGAGGGAAAAAAGTATATGGCAAGATACGTGATTTGTCCTAGATGCGAACTTAACTTTATCGACGCGGACGAAACGGAATATTGTGAGGTTTGTATTAAGGAGCTCAGCGGCGAAAAGACGTTTATCGACGATTTTGATGCGGATGACAGCATGGAAGAAACGGAACTTTGCCCCATCTGCGGTGAAAATTATATGCAATACGGCGAAAAAATGTGCGAAAATTGCAAAAAGAAAGCCGCCTATGAAGAAGAACCGAATATCGACGACGAAGACACTGAAGACGCTCAGTGGCGTAGCTATTTAGACGATGAAGAAGAAGATTTGGGCATTCCCGATTCCGAATTTGAAGACGAAGAGATGGAAGACGAGGAAGAGGACGAAGACGAATCGCATGAAGAAGACGATTTTGAATACGTTTCCGCGGATGATTATTACGATTTCGACGACGATGACGACGATGACGATGATGACGACGATTTCGACGACGATGATGCACCTACTCCCAAAAGCGGTTTAAAAAAGCGTAAAAAACAAGACGACGATTTTTAATTAAAAGTAAAAGGGTTTCGATTTTTCGAAACCCTTTTTTTGCCTACAAAATGCTTTGCAATACTTTGTCGCGCTTGCGTTTGCTTTCGGTTACGTACGTCACAGTACGCGCCCGTCAAGCAATACTCGCGTTTCGCGTCTTGCTTGCATTTTTTAACGGCAATGCCTACAAAATGCTTTGCAATACTTTGTCGCGCTTGCTTGCATTTTTATTAAGCACTTGTTATAAATCATCCGCATCCTGCACAGGCTTTTCTGTTTTATCTATCGGCCTACCCGTATAACTGCCGTTTACATCCGTTTTCGACGGTTTTACAAACACGTCCAAAGCGCGTTCGGTGGGGGCAGGTACACGTTGATTTTGTTTTTTAGTCGTTATTGCCGCCATGTTCATAGCTATGGTTGTCTTGACCTTTGCAATTTTTATTGCCGCAATTTTTGCTGCCGCAGTTCTTGGTTTTGTTTTGTTGTTTTTGATTTTTCATTGTTTTTTCTCCTTGATTAAAAGTTGAAAGTGCGCTTTTTGCGCGAAAAAATTATTTTCTTACGCCTTCGTAGGGCAGGTGCAAATCCACGTAGCCTTGTTCCGCCTTACAAAGCGGACAAACCTTCCAAGCCGACGTTGCAACGTGCATATAGCCGCATTCGCTGCAAATCCAAAGCATGGGTGTGGGGCTTTTATACAAAGTGCCTTCCTTCACGCTTTCGCAAAGATATTGAAAGATGTTTTTGTGTTGTTCTTCCACTTCCGCAACCATTCTATACAGCGCGGCGATATCTTGAAACCCTTCTTTTTCAGCCGTTTTTGCAAACGTAGGGTAGATATCTTCCGATTCGCTCTTCTCGTCTGCCGATGCGAATTTCAAGCCCTCGGCAAGCGTGCCTGCGTGGAAAGGATATCCCGCGTCAAAGTCGATGTTATCGCGGCTACCGCTGTATTGCAAAATTTTATTGAAAAATTGCGTGGCGTGTACGGTTTCGTTTTTAGCAATGGTGCGCACAGCGTCCGCAAGCGTTTTCAATTTTTCTTGCATGGCAAGCTTGGCAATCATCTGGTAGCGCATACCTGCTTGACATTCCCCCGCAAAAGAGCGGGCTAAATTTTTATAAGTTTCGGTGTTTTCAAATTGCATAAAGTTTGCTCCTTTTTCATTTCTTTTTTCGGCGCAAAAAGCGTCGCTTTCCTTTTCAGTATGCCCGCTTAAAACGCTGATTATACCTCTACAATTTTGGAAAAGCAAGGAAAAACGCTTGCCAAAACGTTTTGTTTTTTATACAATAATATATAGAAAAAAGGAGAGATAAATTATGTTCAATATCGTGTTGGTGCAACCGGAAATTCCCCAAAACGCAGGCAATATCGCGCGTACGTGCGCGGCGACGGGTACGCGTTTGCATATGGTAAAACCGCTTGGCTTTGAAGTAACGGATAAATATTTAAAACGCGCTGGATTAGATTACTGGAATTTGGTGGAAATTTTTTATTACGACAGCTTTGAACAGCTGCAAGCGCAAAACCCCAACGCGCGCTTTTTCTATTTCACAACCAAAGCGCAGCACAAACACAGCGACGTGCGCTTTCAGGACGGCGACTTTTTGGTGTTTGGCAAAGAAACCAAAGGGCTTCCCGAAGAGCTTTTAATGCAGCATGAAAACGAATGCTTACGTATTCCTATGTTCGCGCAGGCACGCTCGCTCAATTTAAGCAATTCCGTAGCAGTAGCGCTGTATGAAGCACTCCGTCAAAACGACTATCCAAATCTTTTAGAAGAAGGGGAATTGCACGAGCATTCTTGGAGTGATAATCATAAATAAAGCAAGTATAATTTCATAAGCATTTGGCAATAACTTCCGTGTAAGAAAAAAACGGGAGTTATTTTTTATGAAAAATCGTTGCATAATTTTTTTATTGTCTATCATAATAAGTGTAACGGCGGTTTTTATTTGTCTTCAAGAACCAACCGTATCGCAAACGCAAACGTCGCAATATTTGCGTATTCACATTCGTGCCGATTCCAACGAAACTGGCGCGCAAGCCGTGAAATACCAGGTACGCGATGCCGTAGTGCAATATTTGACGCCCATTGTAGCAAACTGTCAAACGAAAGAGCAAGCGACAAGCCAAATTTCGCAACGCCTGCTTAGCATACAAGCAGTGGCAAACAGCGTGTTACAAGCGCAAAATATATCGTATAGCGCACAAGCAAGCGTCAAAACGGAAAGCTTTCCCACACGCGTTTACGGGGAATACACTCTGCCGTCGGGAGAGTATACCGCGCTGATCATCGCGCTTGGAACAGGGCAAGGGGATAACTGGTGGTGCGTGGTGTATCCGCCCCTTTGCTTTGTTGCACCGACCGGGCAAAACGTAGTGTATAAAAGCAAAATTTTAGAAATTATCGAGCGTTGGAAATCGAGCAACTAACGTAAATGCATGGGGCAGGTACGCAATCAATCGCTACATACAGGAGGAAAAGGTATGAAAAAGACAATAAAAAAAGCAGCCGTAACAGCGGCGCTCGCTTTGGCTTTATGCGTGCCTGTTGCGCATTCTGCGATCAACGCCTACAATGAAAAAGCGTTGACCAAACAAACGCAAGCAGTGCAGCAAGCGGCGGTTATCAAGCAAGGCTCTAAGGGCAGTGATGTAAAAGAAGTGCAATCGCGCTTAAAAAAATGGGGATATTACAAAGGCAGTGTGGACGGTGTGTTCGGTAAACAAACGCGCGATGCCGTAATCGCATTCCAAAAAAAGAACGGCTTAAAGGCGGACGGCGTAGTCGGCAAAGCGACGTACCAAGCACTTGGTATGAACGAGCAGTATAATTCGCTTGCGGGCTCAGGTGCAACGCAAACGGGCGGCATGAATGGTTTTTCCAGCTCGGACGTGTACCTTTTGGCACGTACCATTTATGCGGAAGGCAGGGGCGAGCCGTACGTTGGTCAAGTGGCCATCGGCGCGGTCATTTTAAATAGAATTAAAAGCGATCAATTTCCCAACACCGTATCGGGCGTAGTATATCAAAAGCACGCATTCACGGCAGTAAGCGATGGGCAAATCAATTTAACGCCCAACGAAACGGCAATGAAAGCCGCGCGTGACGCCATCAACGGTTGGGACCCTTCGGGCGGCGCAATCTATTATTATAACCCCGCTGTGGCGACTAGCTCGTGGATATTCACACGCACGACCGTAACGGTGATCGGCAAGCACGTATTTGCCATTTAACGGGGGCAGGTATGCAACGAAATAAGGAGAGAGATATGAAAAAGACGGAGAAAAAGACGGAAATTGCCACTAACGTGTCGTCGGGCGCGGAAAAAGTGGAAGTAATAAAAGAGCAGGTTCGCGCTACGCAAGTAAGCAATGATGCAAAGGTAAAGCGAGAAGAAAAAGCGGCGCAAAAACGAGTAAAAACGGCGTTGAAAGAAAAGGATGAAAAGCAAAAAGATAAAAAGCAAAAGTCCTCAGAACAAGCCAAAAAACAAGCGGAAAGAAAAAAACGCATGGAAGAACGCCGCGCCTTGCAGGAAAAACGCAAAGCAGAACGAAAAGCTATACAGGAAAAACGCGCGGCGGGAAGAAAAGCGCTTAGAGAAAAACGCAAAGCGGCTATGGAAGAAAAACGTCGCGAACGCGCTCACGCAAAAGCCAATCGCAATCAAGAACAAGCCCGTGCAAAAGCGCGCCGTGCAGAAAAGCGAAAGGAAAATAGAGCAAAACACCACCGCGAGGGTAGACAAAACAACAGCGGTTGGATAGCGGCGGTAGCCGTACTGGGCGCAACTACGCTTGGGCTTGCCACGGCTTTAACGCTCGGCTCAGTGGAAATGAACAAAATGCAATCGGGCATGAACGAAAGCTATCGCAGCAGCGCTTACGAGCTGATGGAAATTATCGAACATGCAAACGACGATTTGGACAGAGTGCGTATCGCCAACACGCCCGAACAACAAAGCCGTATTTTAACGGACTTGCTTGTGCAAATGCGTTTGGCGGAACTCGACCTTGAAAAAATGCCCATTAGCGCGCAACAGGAAGCAAACGTTACTACGTTCGTCAACCGCACAGCTAAGGACTGCGAAAGACTGCTTGCTAAGCTCCGCAACGGCGGGAAATTAGACGAAAACGATAAGCAACATTTGCAGCGTTTGTATCAAATCAACGCTCAAATCAAGCAGGAAATTAACGGTCTTACTGAAGGTATGGACGATGAAACGATTGACGAGTTTATCAAAAAGGGTAAGGGCAAAATGCAGGATGCGCTGCAAAAGCTTGACGAAATGACGATGACGGAAAACGGCAAGCTTATGGACGAGATAAAAGCAAAAATGAAGGGGGCAGGTATGCAACCAAACGGCGAAATTCCCACCCCAAACGCGGATGAAAACGCAAAAATCGATACCGCAAAAGCGGAAGAGCTTTGCAAAACCTATTTTGCCGAATACGGCATTCAGGATTTTAACTGCGTGGGCGAAACGGTTACTGAACACGAACAGGCATACAACGTACAAGGCTATGCGGAAAACGGCACAATGCTGTTTGCGGAAATTGATTATAACAACGGTGAGCTTGTTCGTTTCGACTTCTTTGAAGATTGCAACGAAGAAACGTTCGATTACGAGAATGCCGAACGCATCGCCACGCAATTTTTGGAAAAACTCGGGTATCAAGATATGCAAGCTACGCGCTTGACGCCCAACGGCACGGACGCCGATTTCCTGTTTGTGTATACCAAGGACGACGTAGCGTACTATCCCGATACCGTCAAGGTAAAGGTTTGCCGTACGCGCGGCGTAGTAACCAGCTTTGACGCTTGTAAATATCTCAAAAACCATAAAGAGCGCACACACCCTGCAACGAAATTTAGCTTGCAGGAAGCAAAAGATGCGCTTTGCGATGACGTGGAAGTGCAATTCGCTCGCCTGAGCGTAGTGCAAACGTTGCGTGGCGAACGTCCTGCGTACGAATTCTTGTGCGGTTATGAAGACCAACGCTATTTGATTTATTTGGACGCTGAAACGGGCGCGGAAATTGCTATTTTAAACGTGAAAAACGTCGGCTAAAAGTAAAAAATATACAAAAAAATCCGTCTATTTAAGGCGGATTTTTGATTTTTGCGCAAAAAAAATTACAAAAACTCTTGACGAAACGCAAAATGCATGCTATAATATAATCAAGATTAAATCTCAATAAGGAGCAATAAATAAACATGCAAGAGCGTCAAACAAAACAAAAACAGATTATTTACGATGCTTTGCGTACGCTCAACCATCCAACGGCGACGGAAGTATACGGATACGTGCACGAAACGCATCCTACACTGTCGCGCGCGACGGTATTTCGGGTGTTAGGCGGATTCGCGACGAGTGGTAAAGCGCTGGAACTTCGGCTTGCAGGCAACGAAGTGCGGTACGATTATCAAACGTTCGCGCATTATCACGCGCGTTGTAATTGTTGCGGAAAGGTGGCGGACGTAGAAGTGAATGGCTTGCCGAAAGGCGGTTTAAAAGCGACTGCGTGCGACGGATTTTCGCTTGACGGATACAACGTAGAATTTTTCGGTTTATGTCAACAATGTCAGGAAGCTATGGATAATGAAAGGGCGTATAAGGCGTAACGCGAAAAAAGGGGAAAACTTTTTTAAGCGGAGCGCACAAAAGCCGTTGACAAAAGACGAAAAAGAAGATATAATGAAAACGCTGAGAGAAAACTCAGCGTTATGCAGGCGTCGCCTAGCGGTATGGCGGCAGCTTCCCAAGCTGTTCCCGGCGAGTTCGACTCTCGTCGCCTGCTCCAAAAATCGGCAAGTCGCGAAAAGTGGCTTGTCGATTTTACTTATTGTCTTACACTTCGTTTTTTTAACTTACAACTAATAGGTTATTCACAAGGGGAAAATATGGTTAAGTCAAGGAAAATATTAACGGAAAACGCATTTAAGAGCTATAAATTGATTTATGATGTAGAAGGGAATTTATTGACGGATTTGGAATTATTATATGCCTTAAAAATGTGGCGAAAAAGTGTTATGGATAAAACACATTTGCCATCCACCTATATTTTTTATAATTCTTGTTTGGTGGCGTTTGCTACGTATTATCCGCAAACTCGGGAACAATTTTTAAAGGTTTACGGTGTCGGGGTGAAAAAATGGGAGCAATATGGTAAAGTTATTACAAAAATCATCGCAGATCACCTAGATAATAAATTATACGGAATAGACGATACGATTCCTTTTTAATCTATATTACTGCTAAAAAAATATTATATTATTCAAAAGAAGACACACTTCCACGACCTTGGATTATTAGGGGTATGGAAGTGTGTTTTGCTTTTTATCCCATTTTCCCCTGTATGATTAGTAGTAGCCCGAAACACCATAAGAAAACCTATCGTATTTCGGGCGAAAATCTCATAAATACCACCTTTACGCAAAAATCCCGACCCTGAACATTAAGGGCTTTGTAGGAAATAAGATGAGAAAGATTTTGTTTTGTTGTATAAAACACTTAAACTATTTCAAAACGAAAGTTTCAACTTCCATATTGATTTTTAATGCATTGACTTTATAAAAAAATTATGATAAAATGTATTTATAAATGGGGTGCACACCATTTATAAAAGGAATGATTGACTTATGTGGATTAAAGGAATTGACGGCATTGATAACAAAATTATCAATCTTTTGCTGGAAGATGGACGTATGTCCTATTCCGAAATTGCTAAGAAAGTAGATTTAACCAGAACTGCGGTGAAGAATCGTATTTCAGCATTGGAAAAACAAGGCATTATTGAAGGGTATCGCGCGGTAATCAATCCGCATAATGCGCCTGAAATGATGACGTTCGTGGTTAATATAGAAACGACTGCGGAAAAATTCGAGCAAACGAAAGAGCATTTTGTGAAATTAGAGGAAACGCTTACCATTGTTCAAACTACCGGAAACTGCCATTTAATGGCGATATGCGTAGCTCCTGACGTGAAGACTATGCGCGACTTTATAAATTACGTGTATAAGAAAATGGAAGGGATAACTTCAATCAATGCTCATGCAGTTTTGGATGTAATCAAAGGAGCTATCATTCCCGAAAAATAAGATTTATATTTGGGAAGTGCTATTATGAACGAAAATGCGATTGTTGAAGAATTGTACGAAGCTATTGGAAATCATGGATTGATGAATACCCTTTGCACGGTATTTGGGAAGGGTTGTCAAATCGAATTGGGTTATACGCAAAAACTTTGCGAAACAAATGTTAGCGAATTGGATTTATCTGTGCGCTCGTATAACGCTTTAATGCGTGCAAATTGTAAAACGATTGATGAAGCGATTACGGCAATCAATGAAAATAAGCTGTTTTCTATAAGAAATCTTGGCGTAAAGAGTATTGCGGAAATTCGTGGATTGATTTTGGAATACGGCTATGTGCAGGCAAGCGAGCGTAGGAAGAAAGAGTTTTTACAGAAGCTTGTACAGTTAAATAAAAAATAATAAGTATATAATTAATACATTTCAAAAGGAGATATACAAAATGGATGGTATTTTTAATAAGTATTACGATGATAATGTATATGATTTAGATTCCATTAGAATAAAGCCTTTAACACAAGAAGAATTAAAGGCAGAAAAATTCACGGAAGAGGATATTCAAAAATATTTTTCTTTGGTCAAATCATTATACTGTGAGTGTATTTTATTTAATACGCAACCTTGCATTGGGCATAGTATACCTGATTATTATAAAAATAATATAATATCCCTTTACAATGAATATTTAAATTTTTGTGCTTTGAAAGGATTAGTTTCTTTTGATTTTTATAGGGAAAGATTGGATAAATACCAAGGATATTCTCATAGTCTTTTGTTGGATGATATAGCAGTAGAATTTGAAAGATTTCCTAATTATGAATCAGAAGCTGTATTGCAAAGTATAGAAGATTTTCGTTTTAAATTAGAAGATGATTTAACAGAGAAGTCTTTTGATTGGTATTTAAATCTTCGTTATGAGGTTAACTGTTGTTTTGACTCCTTTGATGAAACTCGTCGAACTTTTTTATGTCGTTATAATTCTGTAGCGAAGGAAATGGTAAAGTTGTCTTTTAAAGAAGCTAATTTATTATTACAAAACATAAAAGAAGATTTGTTAAAATGTGATATTCAAGATAAAGAGATTGAAAAATCATATAAAGCCGGGAAATATTATGGTCATGCTGTGATTGACGAGCTTAATAAAGTATTTCGAGAACGGCAAAGACTTGAAGAGTGCGAGGAAATTGTTGAGGAGAAAGTAGAAGAGTTAAGAGAAACTGTTTGTACAAAAGAAGAAATTTTATATATCTATAAAGGTAATATTTCTTGTCTTACGAATAGCCATAACGTAATACCTGCTACGGCAATTTTGTATGGAAAAAACGATTGCGTTGTAGAACTTAATGTTGAATTTTGTGTTGATTGTAAAAAATACCTACTTGAGTATTCTTTATTTGAGAGATATCGTGAGCGTTATGGTGTGCTTATTGGCAACTTAAGAATGGTCACTAATGGAAGTTTTAATGGAGAATATGATTTAGCATTGGAAAGTCCTTTAAGATTATCAGGCTATAATGTAAACCAACAAGATGATTTTTCATCTACCGAAAGACATTATATACTTGCTAGAATTATACATGATGGCGTTATGAGTAAGAATGAAGTTATTAGGTATTTATCGTATTTTATTCGCATGAATGGAGCTCGACGTGGTAATGATTTAGCGGTAGATAAATGGGAAGAAGATCTTGACTTTGTTCAAATGTACGATATTAGTATGCAACCCAAAGTCGCGATTAAGGAGATTAAAGGGTATAAAGGTTCGTAACATAGGGGAATAAAAATGGATATAATTCAATTAGGTTCAGTAGTCACTATTTACGATTTTGAATTAGAGCAAAAGGATACATATAAAATAGTTTCTTCAAAAGATATTGGTGCGAGCGATGTTGATACAATTTCCATCGATACCCCTTTGGCAAAGGCATTAATTGGCAAATTTGCGGGAATTCAAGAAGTAAATTCCCCTAACGGAAAGTACAAGGTTAAAATTTTAAAAGTTGACAACACATATGTAAAAATTGAAGTGGAATCTAAAAATGTTGTCGCACTTCGTAAAATTATAAAAAAAGTAAGCAATGAACAAAAGATGGAGAAAGAAAAACGAGAAAAAGCTAAGCAATTAGCTGGATATTATAAAACCCATCCCTTTCAAGGTGGTGGTTGTTCGGGGAAATAATATGGATTGGAATCATGACGGGAAACAAGACCATCAAGACCATGCTTTTTATAATAACGTGGTTGAACCGAGAATGAAGAATTCCTCTTCTCAAGGTAGAGGTTCTTCCCATAGACATATAAGTAACAATTCGCACGATTCGCAAGGTTATTCTGAGGCAAGCGGTAAAGGCTGGGCAATTTTTATTGGGATATGCGTTTTATATTTGTTTATTAAATTAATAGGTGGCGGATTATGACAGGAAAAGAAAAGTGTGCTATTTTGCGTGAGATTAGGAAGTTAATCGCTTTTGAAAATGGAATTTCTTATAAATTTGAGGAATGTGATGTAAAAGGTCCTTGTAAGGGGTATTGTGAGAAATGTGACGAGGAAGTGCAATACATAACAGAAGCAGTTTGGGTTAATAAAACAAAACGTGGCGGTACGATTGTTATCCCAGCACTATTAAGAGGCAAATTTTATTTTGAGGGTGAAGACGATAGATTGGCGCTCAATGATGCTGTATGTTCACATCTCACGGTAGGAATGGATTATTTAGATGGACCAAGTGAAGAGAGTATATTATCAATGCCCCTTGAAGAAATGGATTTGAGTATTCGTTCTTACAACTGTTTAAAGCGAGCAAATATTCATACCGTTAAGGATTTAACGAAAAAAACAGAAGACGATATGTTGAAAGTGCGAAATCTTGGAAGAAAATCTCTTGATGAAGTAATTCAAAAACTTGAAAGCTATGGCTTTGGATTGAAGGAGATAGATGATGACTTCTGATATAGTCGCGCCGATTATAAATTATGATAGAATAAGAATTAAAAGCGATGGTGACGGGATTAGAACAATAGTCTTTTTCTATGGCTGTCCATTACGTTGCAAATATTGTTTAAATCCACATACTTGGAATAATAGTAAAAAGTTTAAACGATATTCTGTACAACAATTATTAAAAGAAGTTGAAATTGATTCCTTATATTTTCAAGCGACAAATGGTGGTATTACCTTTGGTGGTGGTGAGCCGCTGCTATATCCTGACTTTGTTGAACAATTTATAGATATTGCCCCTAAAGAGTGGAATTATTGGGTGGAAACGTCTTTAGCTATCCCTTTTGAGAATGTCGAAAAAGTTGCGAGAAAAATCACGAAATTTGTTGTTGATATTAAATCGTTGGACGAAAAAATCTATAAAAGCTATACAGGCAAAGATGTTGATTTAGTGTACACAAATCTTAAACACCTTATTGAATTAATAGATAAAGAAAAAATATGGGTAAGAGTCCCTTATATACCAAAGTTTACCACAAGGAAAAAACAAATGGCAACGGTAAACAAATTAAAAGAATTGGGATTGCAAGCAATTGAGACTTTTGATTATATTCAAAAATAAAACAGGCGATACGAAAATTCATTTATATCCTTTCAACAATTAACTTTGGAGGAAGCGAGTACGAAATAAAGGTGCTAAAAGCAGTCGGGCACAGGATAAAAAATGACGAAAAAACAGTAAAAAATCCCCGAAATTCCCGTAAAAATATGGGTTTTGATGGTGTTGGTAGCGTGTAGACTATGCCCCCTTTCGCCTGCTCCAAAAAGACAAACGCACCCAAGGTGGTGCGTTTTTTTACTCTGCGCGATAAAAATGAAAAAACTACAAAACGATTGACATTTTTTAGTGGTTATGCTATGATAGAACTAACCCCAAAAAAGGAAGAAAATGATGAGTAAAAAAAGCAAAGCAAACAAAAAAATCGGCAAAGTAAACCCCTTGCTGTATGCCGTTATATACCGAGTTTTAAAGCGTAAATACACCAAGCAATACCATCTCACGATGGACAACGACATCGTAAAAGACATCAAAGGTCCTGCGATAGTGCTGGCATCGCACACCTGCGACAACGACCATATTTTGTCGGGGCTTACGCTGTATCCCATTCGTCCTACGTATATCGTCAGCGAGCATTTTATGCACAATCGTTCTACGGCGCGTTTGCTTAAATGGATGCACGTAATCACGAAAAAAATGTTCACTCCCGACGTTTCCACCATTAAAAACATTTTACGCGCAAAAAAGGAACACGCGGTAATCGTCATTTTCCCCGAAGGCAGGCTTTCCTGCTTTGGCCGTACACTCCCCGTTACCGACGGCACAGCGGAACTAATCAAAAAACTTGGCGTCGATTTGTACGCATGGAAAGCGGAAGGCGCATATTGTACTTTTCCCAAATGGCGTGAAAAGGGGGATGACCGAACGGGCAAAATCCACACTTCCGTCAAGCGTTTGTTAACCGCCGAACAGGTAGCGCAAACGCCCGTTGCGGAAATTAAAGCGCTTGCCGAAGACGCTATCCGCCACGACGATGAACTTGCTATGCAAGGCGTGGAGTTTAAAAGCGATACAATGG
>JAZQWZ010000160.1:0-17107 GCA_045632625.1 Candidatus Scatosoma sp.
CGTGGCAAAAATATACGGTTGTTTTCTCCGTCAAAACGGATAAATTTATCGTCCGTCAAGCAAATCGTACAGCTTTTTCCAAGCAATAAAAAGCTATACCCGTCTAAATTTTCAGGCGGTAAACGCATACCTGTCCCCGCCATTTTTTGCTTTTGATGAACAATCCAGCGCTCTTTATCTTGTAAAAACGCAAAAATCCGTTCATCGCCGCAACGCATAGGCGCACGCACCATGACAGTGCCGAAAGCGTCGACCTGCACGGATATCGTTTTACGGTTGGAACGGATAATTTTATCAGGGGTGATCATACCGATTGTTTACGCTTCGTAGCCCTTGGGGTTGCCGCTTTGCCATTTCCATTGCGATGCGCACATTTCTTCAATGCCAAACTTCGCTTCCCAACCAAGCTCTTTTTTCGCCTTGTCGGGACAAGCGTAGCAAGCCGCAATATCCCCGGGACGACGCGCGCAAATTTCGTAAGGTAATTTCTTACCACAAGCTTTTTCAAAGGCGTGAATCATATCGAGTACGCTATACCCAACGCCTGTGCCAAGATTATAAATATGCACGCCCGATTGTTGGCAGCGTTCAATCGCCGCCACATGCCCAAGTGCCAAATCGACTACGTGAATATAATCGCGCACACCCGTACCGTCGGGGGTGTCGTAATCGTTGCCAAACACGTTGATTTTTTGCAATTTACCGCTGGCCACCTGCGCAACGTACGGCATTAAGTTGTTGGGGATACCTTTGGGGTCTTCGCCGATTAAGCCGCTTTCGTGCGCACCTACGGGATTGAAATAGCGAAGCAAAATGATGTTCCATGCAGGGTCTGCCTTATGCAAATCCTGCATAATGTTTTCCATCATGAGCTTGGTACTGCCATAGGGGTTGGTCGTAGACAAACGACAATTTTCATCGAGAGGCAAGCGTTCGGGATCGCCGTACACCGTTGCCGAGGACGAAAAAATAATCTTTTTCACGTTATGCTTTTCCATTACTTTCAAAAGCGAAACGGTACCGCTAATATTATTTTCATAATATTTAAGAGGCATCTTACAGCTTTCGCCCACCGCTTTAAACGCTGCAAAATGGATTACCGCGTCAACGGTATGTACGCTGAATATTTCATCCATTTTTTGTTCATCGCGAATGTCCGTTTCGTAGAACGTTACGCGTTTACCCGTAATATCCTGCACGCGTTTCAATGCTTCAAAGCTGGAATTACTGAAATTGTCCACGACTATTACTTGATACTCTTTGTTTAAAAGTTCCAAAACGGTATGCGAACCGATATACCCGCATCCGCCCGTTACCAAAACCGTTGCCATATACGCACCTCTTTTTTCATTTATTCTCTCTGTTTTTTTACTTATTCAGCGTCTTCTTCGCCGTCTTCCGTTTCTTGCGTAACTTTGGATAATACTTTCAAAACCTTTTGTTTGGTAGCTTTTACCACTTTGATTTCCACGTTTTTAAAGCGGAGCACTTCGCCTACGGGCGGGATACCGCCGTATTGCTCCGTCGCCCAACCGCCCATAGTGTTGGCGTCAAAGTTTTCATCCTCGTCTTCCAGTTCGTAAAGGGCAAGGAAATCGTCTAAGGGACATTTACCGTCTACCCAATATTCGCCTTCGTTAATTTCGCCAAACAGCACTTCTTCTTTATCGTGTTCGTCCCAAATTTCGCCCACGAGTTCTTCCAAAATGTCTTCCAACGTTACGATGCCTACCAAGCCGCCGTATTCGTCGGAAACGGCCGCCATGTGGATTTTATTTTTTTGCAATTCCTTCAAAAGTGCGGAAATACGTGTGTATTCGGTAGTAAATACAATGTTTTGCACCAAATTTTCCACTTTCTTTTCGCCGCTTAAATATCCGTTGAAAAATTCACGTTCGTGAATTAAACCGATTACGTTATCAATGGTATCACGATACACTGGCAAACGCGAGAACGCCGTGTTTTTGAATACCTCCAACACTTCGTCCATCGTGCTATCGACGTCCACCGCCGTTACGTCCACGCGCGGCACCAAAATATCTTCTACCTTCAAATCGTCAAATTCAAGCGCGGAACGCACGAGTTCCGATTCATCTTCTTTGAGCGTACCATCTTCTTCCGCTTCGTCGACAAGGGACATAAGCTCTTCGTTGGTAACGGTGTCTTCTTTCTTCAATTTGAACGCTTTTCTAAGTCCGTTTTTATACAAATCAAAAACCTTACAAATAGGCATCAACACCCAGTAGAAAAGCTGCATCAAGGGATATACAAAGAAACATACTTTTTCGGGATATACGCTTGCCAAGAATTTGGGCGTAATTTCGCCAACGAGCAACACGACTACGGTCAATACCGCCGTCGATACGGTGGTTGCAATGCTTTGGTCTGCAATCAGTTGTGCGAACAACAAAGTTCCCAAAGCGGACGCCGTAATGTTGACGATGTTGTTACCTACAAGAATAGCAGTTACAAGCTTATCATACTTATCATCGGCAAAATCCAACACTTGACGAGCGTGCTTTTTGCCGCTTGTAACCATGCTTTTCAGCTTCATTTTGTTTGCGCAAGAATACGCGGTTTCCGTGCCGGAGAAAAAACCCGACAGTAAAATCAATATCGCAATCGCGATAGATAGGGGAAAGGGTTCCATAAGATGTTGTTCTCATCCTCCAAAAAATAAATAAAATTCAAGGCTGTTGCCTTGTATATAGTATTATAATATATTTTTTCCGCATTTGTCAACACGAAAGAAAAGCTTTTCAAGGATTTTTGCGCTTTTTTGTAAAAGTTTGCCCTTTTTTTGGCTTTTTGCAGGTTTTTTTCCTTTTTTTATTAAAAAAGGGAAATTATGAAATCCGCCAACACGACACCCACCCCCGCCGCAAGTAAAAATTGTACTGTTGGCAGGTGTAAAATTCGCCCCTTTATTCGCAAAAAAAGCGGATGCAAAAGCCATAAATACAATCCGCCGGCAAACGCCCAGCCCAGCGAACACAATGGACAAATTAACCCCTGTAAGTTATAGGCAAACCCATCGTAGTTCCATAAATTCAAACCCATTCCTTTTACAAAAATCAACCCGCCGATATATTCTACCATCGTTAAAATAAGCCCTGTAAAAAGCAACCAAACCACGCCTTTTACCACTTTATTTTTAATAGGTAGCGACACGTGCGCCAAGCAAAATAGACTTGCCGCGCCAAAACCGTAAATAGGCAAATACGGACCGAATAACATACCCGGACTTTCCCAAAATCCACTTACAATTCTTCGCACGAATAGCTCGTATATCCAACCAACAAGCGCACCGAATAAAAACACGGCGCAAAGCGTATATAGTATTTGCCAAAATGCCTTTTGTTGTTCCTTCATTTTTATACGTTTCCCCTATTATTTATGTAAAAGCAAAGGGGCAGGTATGCGTTGAATGAAATTTTAAACAAAAAAAACATCCACATCGTCTGCATTTTACCGTGTATACTATTTTGCGTAAGCAATAGCCTTTTATGCAAAAAACACTTGACGAAAATAAGTATAATGTGTTATACTTATGCGTAAGCTTAAAAAAAATAATCAGCAAAAAGGAGAATGGTGTTATGAACAAACAACCCAGAAGAGAAACTACGTGCGTACAAGGCGGCTATACCCCAGGCAACGGTGAACCGCGCCAAGTACCTATCATTCAAAGCACCACGTTTAAATATGCCACCAGCGAGGACATGGGGAAATTGTTTGACTTAGAAGCAAGCGGGTATTTCTATTCGCGCTTGCAAAACCCTACTTGCGACACGGTAGCCGCTAAAATTTGCGCCTTGGAAGGCGGCAGCGCGGCAATGCTGTTATCTTCGGGACAAGCCGCATCCTTTTTCGCTGTTTTTAATATCGCAAACGCAGGCGACCATGTCGTTTCATCCGCAAGTATTTACGGCGGCACGTACAACCTGTTTGCCGTAACCATGAAAAAGATGGGCATTGATTTCACGTTCGTTGACCCCGATTGCTCGGAAGAAGAATTGAATGCGGCATTCCGCCCCAACACCAAAGCAGTTTTCGGCGAAACGATTGCGAACCCTGCTTTGACCGTTTTGGATATTGAAAAGTTTGCCAAGGCGGCGCATGCACACGGCGTACCTTTGATTATCGACAACACGTTTGCTACCCCTATCAACTGCCGTCCTTTTGAGTTCGGCGCAGATATCGTTACCCACTCCACCACCAAATATATGGACGGACACGGCGTTGCGGTAGGCGGCTGTATCGTTGACAGCGGTAATTTCAACTGGAAGGCGCACGCGGAAAAATTCCCGGGGCTTTGCACGCCCGACGATAGCTATCACGGCATTACGTACGTGGAAAAATTCGGGCAAGGAGGCGCATTTATTACCAAGGCGACCGCACAGCTTATGCGTGATTTCGGCGCAACACAATCGCCGCAAAGCGCGTTTTATCTCAATTTAGGTTTGGAAAGCTTGCACGTACGCATGGAACGCCATTGCTTAAACGGGCAAAAGGTTGCCGAGTTTTTACAAAACTGCGACAAAGTGTCTTGGGTAAACTATCCTTCGCTTCCCGGCAATAAATATTACGATTTGGCGCAAAAGTATATGCCTAACGGCACGTGCGGCGTAGTTAGTTTCGGCGTCAAGGGGGGTAGAAAGGCTGCTGAAAAGTTCATGAAAGCCTTGCGTACTATCGCTATCGAAACGCACGTAGCGGACGCAAGATCGTGCTGTTTGCACCCTGCAAGCGCTACGCATAGACAAATGAGCGAACAGGAATTGATTGCGGCAGGCGTACCCGGCGATTTGGTTCGCCTTTCCTGCGGTATTGAACATTACCAAGACTTAATCGACGATATAAAGCAAGCGCTTGAAAGCATTTAATTGCGGTCGTCCACCATTGCATTTTTTGGAGAAAAAATAAATGCCTATTAAAATTCCTAATGATTTACCCGCGGCAAAAACGCTGACGGAAGAAAATATTTTCATTATGACGGAAACGCGCGCTATCACGCAGGATATCCGTCCGCTCCGCATTTTAATTTTGAACTTAATGCCTAAGAAAATTGAAACGGAAACTCAGCTTGCACGGTTGCTGGGTAACTCGCCCTTGCAGGTAGAGCCTACGCTGATGCACACTTCTTCCCATCAATCGAAAAACGTTGCGGAAGAGCATTTGCTTGCCTTTTACAAAACCTTTAAGGACGTAAAGGACGAATACTTCGACGGTATGATTATCACAGGCGCGCCCGTGGAAATGCTACCCTTTGAACAGGTGGAATACTGGGACGAGCTGTGCGAAATTATGGAATGGAGCAAAACGCACGTACACAGCACTATGCACATTTGCTGGGCATCGCAAGCAGGACTTTATTATCATTACGGCATTAACAAGCACCTCATGCCCAAAAAAGTATTTGGTGTATTCCCGCATACCGTTGATTATAAGCAATCGATTTTATTCCGCGGTTTTGACGATACGTTCATGGTGCCGCAATCGCGCCACACCACGTTTTTAAGAGAAGATTTGGAAAAGGTAAGCGCATTAAAAATTTTATCTTCGTCTAAGCAAACAGGCGTATACGCCGTATCCACCAAAAACGGCAGACAAATTTTCATTACGGGGCATTCCGAATACGACGCATTGACTTTACAAAACGAATACCTGCGTGATTTGTCGCAGGGCAAGGAAATCGCCATCCCTGAAAATTATTATCCTAGCGACGATCCCACCAAGCCCCCGATGGTGTCTTGGCGCGGACACGCACATTTGCTCTTTTCCAACTGGCTGAACTATTTTGTATATCAAAGCACGCCTTACGACGTAAATCAAGTACAAAAGGACAAATAATCACATACATGGGTGGCTCGTTTGCCCATTTTTGGAGAGTTATGCAAAAAAGAAAGCTTGGCATTATTGCCGATTGTATTATCAATCAATCCCCCGTTTCTTCGCTGAAAGGCATCAAAGAAGCGGGGTTTGACTGTTTTTTTACCCATTACACTGATGAGCCGACGATTGCCGCATTGAAGCAAGAAGGTGACGCTTTAGGACTAGAATTTGAGTTTATCCACGGTCCTTACCATGGTTGCAACGTGATGTGGGAAGAGGGGGAAGCCTACCGTCCCTTTTTAGACGATATTTTACGCATGCTGCGCCTTGCGCAAAAATACAAAATAGCAACGGTGATTGTGCATGTTTCTAGCGGTTGGACTCCCCCGCCCGTAACGGAAAAGGGATTGCAACGTTTTGACGAAATCGTAAATACCGCCAAGGCATGCGGCGTGAACGTAGCGTTTGAAAATTTGCGCCGTTTGGATAATTTCTCTATCGTGATGGATCGCTATAAAAATTGCCAAAAGGTAGCATTTTGCTACGACGTGGGACATGAGCACTGCTACACCCGAAATATCGATTTTCTGGATTATTTCGGGGATAGATTGCTTTGTACGCATATTCACGATAATTTGGGATTTGAGGGCAACAAAAACGGTAACGACGATATACACGTGTTGCCATTTGACGGTGATATTAATTTTGAAAAGGTTATGCAAAAAATCAATGCCGTGGGATATACAGGCTCGTTAATGCTGGAAGCGTTTAACGGCTCGCCGTATAAAGAAGACGGCTTTGCCGCCTATAAAAATTTAACGGCAAAACAGTTTATCGAGCTTGCTTTTGAGAGAGTGAAAACCTTATCTGAAATGTAACAAAAACCCGCCGATTGCGAAACATTCGCAATCGGCGGTTGCTTTTTTTATATGTTTTTTATTAAGTCTTTTATCACTTCGCCTGCGATGATTAAACCCATCACCGACGGCACGAACGCTATGCTTGCAGGCACGGCTTTACCACGTTCGTTTTGCTGCGTTTCCCCTAGGGGTTGTTCCTTAGAATAAACCGTTTTTACGCCCGTGATACCGCGCAATTTTAATTCCCTGCGCATTACCCTTGCCAACGGACAGCCGCTCGTTTTGGATATATCTGCAACAGCAAACGCCGTGGGGTCCAACTTGTTCCCTGCGCCCATCGCGGAAACAACAGGAATGTTTGCTTGCTTGCATTTTTCAATCAACGCAATTTTACCGCTGACCGTATCAATAGCATCCACCACGTAATCAAAGCCGGTGAAATCAAACGTGTCTGCATTTTCCGGCAGGAAAAACACGTCACGCGTTTGCACCTTAATATTAGGATTGATGTCCTTTACGCGCTCAGCCATCACTTGCGTTTTTTGTTTGCCAACCGTAGAATGCAACGCGATAATTTGACGATTGATATTCGACAGGCTAACCGTATCGTTATCCACAAGCAAAAGCTCGCCCACACCACTGCGCGCCAACGCTTCCACCACGTGACCGCCCACGCCGCCAAGCCCAAACACGGCTACGCGCGACAAGGAAAGCCGCTGTAAAGCGGCCTTACCTATTAAATTCTCCGTTCTTGAAAAAAGTTCCATATTTCTTAATGATTGCATACCTGGTATGCCCGTTTAGGCAGCTTTCCATGCCGCAGGCATCGTTCGGTTGTTCTTAAACCAAGCGGTATCCTTAAATTTAAGATTGTTATTCGAACCCGTTACCGTAAGCGTTTTTCCGTCTTTACAGTTCACCGTAATATTGCCGTTTAACAGTACAAACGAACTGCTACCAAAATACGACGGGATATACAACGCGTCCGTATAGGGAGCAATATTGTTGATAAATTCTTGATGCGGGAAACCATGTTTATCTCCACAACAACAGGTGGCAACCACCACTTCGGGTTGAATAACGTCAATCAGCGTTGTTGTGCTGGACGTCTTACTGCCGTGATGTCCTGCCTTATAGAATTTACATTTCGGCAAGTTATTTTTCTCCACTAAAGACGCTTCGCCCGCCGATTCCAAATCGCCCGTAAACAAATAATGATTATCGCCTTGAGAAATCAGCGTACAAACGGACGCGTCGTTTTCACTGGACGTGGATTGCTCATAATATTTATGATACAAAATATTCAGCGTTACGCCTTCGCCAAGTTCATACGTGCGTTTCGCACCATTCGTTTCCTTATAACATTGTAACGCCGTATAATGCACGGCACCTGCCGCCACTTCTTTATCTCGCCACGTAATATAATCCTTGGAAATACCCGACGTTGTCTTTTTCCAAGCAAAATCGATAATTGTTTTGCATTCAAAGTTTGCAAATACACCGTCCGTACCATCGTCACCGACAAAACCTGCGATATGGTCTTCGTGGGCATGCGTTGCGATAACGTATTCCAAAATGCCGTCCGTGCAGTATTGTCCTATATAAGGCACAAGTGTTTCCGCACTGCCGCGCGTCGAGCCAGCGTCAATCAGCACTTCGGTATTGCCTACCTTGACAATAGTACAGTCGCCTGACGTTCTATTGCCGAGTTGGGGGAAATACACGTTCATTTCCGCCACTTGCGCTTGCGCTTGTGCAACCGTTACTACGCAAGTAACCGTTTTACCGCCCATGGTTGCCGTGATGGTTGCTGTGCCTACCGATACCGCCGTGACTACGCCGTCTTTATCCACCGTTGCCACCGACGTATTATCAGAAGTGAACAACACCGCATACCCAACGGGGCTGGTCGTTGCAGTGAGCGTAAGCGTTTGCCCTTGTTCCAGCGTTGCGCTGGTTTTATTCAGCGTAATTACAGACACTTGTCCTTGTACGTAATGAGAAACAAGCGCGTCGTCTTGTCCGCCGTCCATGCATTTGGACGCCGTTTTTGCAATACTGGTCGTTTCCACCGCCGTTTGGTATTGTATTCCGTTTACCGTAACAAACGATTGCGCAGAAACTTCCGTAGCGTAATCGCTTTGGGGAATACCCAAAAGCACCGTATTCCAACCGCTGTTATCTGTGCGCCATACGCTTGCCGATACGTCCGTAGAATAGCTTTCGCCGTCCGCAGCAGTGAACGTCAAACGCGTAAACGCATTTTCCACCTCGGTCACCGACTTAGGACAATCCACCTTAAAACGAAGCCCTGCGGGCTTGTTCGTACGCACCGACGATTGCGAAATGGTAAACGCAGACATATCCGTTTGTGCGCTTACTTGTTTATGTACCGTTCGTATGCCTAAACCTGCAAAAACCGTACATGCAAGCGATGCAAGGCAAATGAGAGCTTTTCTGTTCATCATAAGTTCCCTTATCCTTTTTTTGTAATTAGAACGAAAAGCTGCCGTCGAAATTTGGCGGCAGCCTCGTTTGTTTTTTAGTGCGTTACCAAAGCCGCACGAAGCAAATTACATAGATTCGTGAATGGTTCTGGAAATAACGTCGTCTTGTTGTTCCTTCGTAAGTTTAATGAAGTTTACTGCATAACCGGAAACGCGAATGGTCAGTTGCGGATATTTTTCAGGATGCGCTTGTGCGTCCAAAAGCGTTTCACGATCAAATACGTTTACGTTCAAGTGGTGACCGCCGTCGCCAACGTAACCGTCTAACATGCTAACCAAGTTATCTACTCTATTCGACATAATTTTTATCTCCTTTTAATTTATTATATGCAACTTCCTGTGGGCTTAGTCTTCTTTACCAAGCGATGCAGGCATAATCGAGAACGTGTTGGAAATACCGTCTCTCGAATACTCATAAGGAAGTTTCGCAACCGATTCAAGCGATGCCAAAGCACCGTTGCTGTCTCTACCATGCATAGGGTTAGCGCCGGGTGCAAGGGGCGTACCGCCTCTTCTACCATCGGGCGTGTTACCCGTCTTTTTACCGTATACAACGTTGGACGTGATCGTCAAAATCGACGTCGTGGGAACGCTGTCACGATAGGTGTAGTGGCTCTTAACCTTGCTCATAAACGTCTTCAAAAGCCATACTGCAAGTTCGTCAGCTCTGTCGTCGTTGTTACCATATTTAGGGAATTCGCCTTCGATGCGGAAGTCAACTACGATACCGTCTTCGTTACGGATGGGATATACTTTCGCATATTTGATTGCAGAAAGCGAGTCAGCCGCACAGGAAAGACCTGCGATACCCGTTGCGAAGAAACGGCGAACTTTCGTATCGTGCAATGCCATTTCAAGCGATTCGTAGCTGTATTTATCGTGCATATAGTGAATAACGTTCAACGTGTTCACGTACAATTCTGCAAGCCACGTCATCATATTTTCAAACTTCGCTTTTACTTCTTCAAAATCAAGCGCATCGTTGCTCAAAATAGGCATAAATTCGGGGGATACTTGCATGGGCTTGCCCGTCTTTTTATCTTTGATAAGTTCGTCTTTACCGCCGTTGATTGCGTAAAGTAAGCACTTAGCAAGGTTTGCGCGCGCGCCGAAGAATTGCATGTCTTTACCAACCTTCATGCAGCTTACGCAGCAAGCGATACAGTAGTCGTCACCCATTTCAGGACGCATCAAATCGTCGCTTTCGTATTGAATAGACGAAGTACGGATGGAAATTTCCGCACAGTATCTCTTGAATGCCATAGGCAATCTCTTCGACCAAAGCACGGTAAGGTTGGGTTCGGGTGCAGGACCAAGGTTATCAAGCGTGTGCAAGATACGGAAAGAGCTCTTGGTAACCAAAGATCTGCCGTCTACGCCCATACCGCCGATAACTTCCGTTACCCACGTAGGGTCGCCCGAGAACAATTCGTTGTATTCTTTCGTTCTCATGAATTTCACGATACGAAGCTTCATAACGAAATGGTCGATAAATTCTTGCGCTTGTTCTTCCGTGATAAGCCCTTTTTGAAGGTCACGTTCGATATAGATATCAAGGAACGTGGAGTTTCTACCGATAGACATAGCCGCACCGTTTTGGTCTTTAACTGCGCCAAGGTAACCAAAATACAATGCTTGGATAGCTTGTTGTGCCGTTTCAGCGGGTTTGGAAATGTCGCAACCATAGGAAGCTGCCATTTCTTTCAATGCTTTAAGCGCTTTGATTTGTTCGGAAACTTCTTCGCGATCGCGTACTTTTTCCGGGGTCATCGTGCCGCCCATAGCAAGCTTGTCTTCTTCTTTTTTCTTGATAAGGTAGTCAACACCGTACAACGCTACACGACGATAGTCACCTACGATACGGCCACGGCCGTAACCATCGGGCAAACCCGTCAAGATGTGTGCGGAACGAGCCGCTCTCATTTCAGGGGTGTATGCATCGAACACGCCTTCGTTGTGCGTTTTACGATATTTCGTGAAAATGTCTCTTACTTCAGGATCAAGTTCGAAACCGTAAAGTTGCAACGCGCTTTCGGAAATACGAAGACCGCCGAAAGGTTGCAAGGAACGTTTGAAAGGTTCGTCCGTTTGCAAACCAACGATTTTTTCCAAATCCTTATCCAAATAGCCTGCGCCGTGAGACGTAAGCGTGGAAACGATTTTCGTATCTGCGTTCAAAACGCCGCCTGCCGCGATTTCTTTCTTGGTCAAATCACAAACGATTTCCCAAAGCTTTTTCGTTGCTTCCGTTGCAGGAGCAAGGAATTTCGAATCGCCTTCATACGGCGTGTAGTTACGTTGAATGAAATCACGTACGTCTACTTCGTCGTTGCACCATTTACCGGGAACAAATCCTTCCCAACCTTTGTATTGCATCATATCAGTTCTCCTAATAATATAAATTTTTCTTATTTTGTAAAACCCTTGCGGATTTTAGTTGCCGTTTTTATGTTCTTCGATTTTTGCGTCCAACCAAATTTCCAAAATTTCTTCCGGTTGAAAACCTGCGCAACGGGCAAAGATTTCCCCATCGTCCATTAAAAGAATGGTAGGCACTCTCGTTACGTCCAACTCTTCCATTAAATCGGTTGTGGAATAGTCCGCTTCGATATGCACCAGCTTAATATCGTTTCTTGCGGAAATAAGCTCCTGCAAAATGGGCATAAGCGTAAGGCAATTCGCGCAAGATTCGCCGCTAATTTCCACACAGCACAGCCCTTTTAATTGTTCTTTAAGTTCTTGTTTCATTTCTTCAAAATTTCCCTTGCCTTTTCTACCGATTGCTTGTCCGGCGCTTCCACGCCCGCAAGCGGATAATCAAGCCCTAAATTTTTGTATTTGACTACGCCCATTGTGTGGTACGGCAGCACCTCTACCTTTTCCACCGTTGTAAGCGTATCGATAAACGCACGGGTACGCATAAGCGATTGTTCGTTGTCAGTAATATTCGGCACAAGCACCTGTCTAATCCACATTTTCGCGCCGTTATCGCTTAAAAATTTTGCAAATGCCAGCGTATTCTTGTTGGAATGCCCTGTCAGCTTTTTGCAGTTTTCCTCGTCAATATGTTTGATATCAACCATAAACAAATCGGTGACAGCCAACAACTTTTTATGTTTTTCTACGCTTTCCAACGAGTTTTCGTTAAACGTAATGCCCGACGTATCAATACAAGTGTGAATGCCTTGCTTTTTCAAAAGCGTAAACAGTTCAAACACGAAATCTATTTGCAACAATGGTTCGCCACCCGAAACGGTAACGCCGCCCTTATCGCCGAAATAGTTTTTATACCGAAGCACCTTTTGCGCGATTTGTTCCGGCGTGTATTCTTCGCCGCCGCTCACACACCACGTATCGGGATTGTGGCAATATTGACAACGCAAAGGGCAACCTTGCAGGAATACTACCGAACGAATCCCCGGTCCGTCCACCGTACCGAACGATTCAAATGAATGTACGCGCCCGATCATAGCTTTTGCTCCTTTTCCCAAAAAAAGGCGTACGCGTCCTTACGCGCCGCCCTTGTGTCTTTCACGATATTATTATAACAAACGCGGCGCTGTTTGTCAAGCCTTTCTGTGAAAATTCTTCCACCTTTTTCGCGCTTTTTTTTCAAAAATACGGGGGATTTTTTCCACTATTTTATTATACACCCATTTTTGGAAAATTTCAACAGTTTACACGCAAAAAATTGTTTTTTTATACATTTTTTAACAAAATTAAGTTTTTTCCATATAAATAAAACCACGGGTTTGCAAAAAAACAAACCCGTGACGTATTTTTTATACCGTCGGTGTGTAACCGAACAACGCTTGAATAATTCTGAAAATATCCGTGTTTTTAATGCGGTATTTATCGTTAAAGGAATAGTTTTCAAACGAAATATCCGCACCGTTGATTAAGCAATACACATCCGTATCCGTATGCCCCGTCGTCGACCAAGAATAGTATGGGCTTTGTTTGATTTTATTATCGTAAATATCGCGGATAATATCCTGCGTAATACCATCTTCCAGCGTTAAACCGCCCGTTTCATGATCGGCTGTTACGATCACCACCGTATCTGTTCTATTCTTCGCCCATTCAAGCACCGCATATACGGCTGTGTCAAACGCCAACAATTCATCAAGCATATACTTGATATCGTTATCGTGTCCGCCGTGATCGATGTGTGAGCCTTCCGCCATCAGGAAAAATCCGTCCTCGTCCTTAGACAAGTATTCCATCGCTTCCGTCACCAAGCGGTCAAACCCAACCTTTGCCGCATTCGCGGACATGGGTGCCGCCTTTGCGTCGATTAAGTAGGTCCCGAACACCTTTTCACTCGTTTGCTCGGAAATGGCGTCGACGTCCGTAACCTTCGTATACCCCGCGTCCTCAAAAATATCTTGATACGCAAAACGCATCGTATAGCTTGCGAACAAATTGACGTTGCTCGTCGCTGCCGCCGTTTCCAACAAGCTTTTCTTGTGGTTGCGGCTGTCCGCGTGCGAAGCAAAGCCCATCGGCGTTGCACCGCTGAGTTCTTCCGTCGCAATCACACCCGTGCGTTTACCCATGCTGTGCGCGATATCGATAATCGTTGTTAAATCGGTAAACTCTTGCGTTTTCCCGATAATACCATTGGTCGTACGCGTGCCCGTAGCTATCGCAGTTGCCGCCGCTGCGGAATCGGTGATTGCATCGGATGCGGAACGCGTTTCCACCATCGTTTGATAGGGGAATTGTTGTATGCAAAGTTCTGTCCCCTTGAACAACTTACCTGCCTTGATTTGGTTTGGCCCCATACCGTCGCCAATCATCAAAATTACGTTTTTCGCCTGCGTCACGTTACCCAAAACAATAGGTTTAGGCGGAAGCGGTTTGTCCGAGCCAGACGAGTTTTTAGATGGCGTACAAGCACCAACGGAAAGTGCCGTAAACGCAATCGCGATAAAAACACTCACCCTTTTAAAAAATTTCTTCATACGTTTTTACCTCTTATTTATGGAAAATGAGTTTTTTCCTGCCTATGTAGTTACAAACGAGCACTACAAGGGTTACGATACATTTCGCTATCCATTTTTTCCACGGCATCTTCAAGAAAACCACCGTCCTAAACAACGTAATTTCCGGCAAAAGCCAAACGAGCAATAGCATACCCAGCTCGTTTAAAATCAAGCCGAAAGCACCGATAAGCGTAAAGATTAAAAACTCCTTCTTCGATTGTACGGTAACGTTCTTGCCCGTTTCACGGAAGACGAACAAAACGGATAATACCCAGTTGATAATCAGCCCGACGCAAAAGCCAAGCCCTACCGATAAAATTAAAGCGAGCGTTGTAAAGAACGCTGTTTGTGGGAAAATTGCAGGAAAAATGAATACGTCAAATAGCCAAAATACGCAATAATCCACAACCGTTGCGCTGCCACCGACAATTAAAAAACGGAAAATTTCCGCAAACAGTTGTTTTTTCGTTTGTGTTACTTTTTCTTTCATATATATACTATACTATATATTTTTTCCTTTGTCAAGCACCCGCATAAAAAACGGCATAAAGAACGCGCCGCCTGCCTTTGCAAGCGACGCGCTTTTGTTAAATTATTCAGCCGTTTCTTCCGCCGTTTGTTCAGTGGCTACTTCCGTTGCTACGTTGTAGTTACCGATATATTGCGGCGTTACCGTTTTATAGGCTTTTGTACCCGTACCTGCGGGAATCAACTTACCGATGATAACGTTTTCCTTCAAGCCAACGAGATAATCGCGTTTGGTGCGGATAGCCGCTTCCGTAAGCACTCTCGAAGTTTCTTGGAAGGACGCTGCCGACAAGAAGCTGTCCGTTGCAAGCGCCGCTTTCGTGATAGACAAGAGCACGCGCTTTGCAAGAGCGGGTCTGCCGCCGTTTTGCATTGCTTTTGCGCTTTCATCTTGGAAAGTTACCATATCTACGAGTTCGCCTGGCAACAGGTTGGTGTCGCCTGCATTTTCTATGCGAACCTTTTTAAGCATTTGACGAACGATGATTTCAACGTGTTTATCGTTGATTTCAACGCCTTGCGAGCGGTAAACCGATTGTACCTGTTCAAGGATATAATCTTGTACGCCCTTAACACCTTGAATACGCAAAATGTCTTGGGGATATACGCTACCAGCGTTCAAAAGATCGCCGGGCGCAACCTTGTCGCCGTCTTTTACCTTGATTTCCGCATTGAAAGGCAACGTGTATTCCGCTTTCAATTCGCCCGTCTTTTCGTCCATAACCTTGATATGCTTAGAACCATCGGAATCGTCAAGCGCTACAACACCTTCCACTTCGCAAATGGTTGCACAGCCCTTAGGTTTACGCACTTCGAAAAGTTCTTCTACACGAGGCAAACCTTGCGTAATGTCACCCGTGGATGCGATACCACCCGTGTGGAACGTACGCATGGTAAGCTGTGTACCAGGTTCACCGATAGATTGTGCTGCAATCGTACCAACGGCTTCGCCCACTTGTACAGGGAGCGTCGTTGCCATGTTTTTACCATAGCACTTCGCGCAAACGCCGTATCTGGACGAGCAAGCGAAGATGGAGCGAATTGCCACTTCTTCGTAGCCCGCCGCAACGATTGCGGACGCTTCTTTTTCATCAATGAAACCGTTCATAGGAACGATAATTTCGCCCGTTGCGGGATCTACAACGTCTTCCGCTGCAAATCTACCTAAAATTCTCGATTTCAAACCTTCAATTTCTTTACCAACCGTATCGTAGATAGCGCGCACCTTTTGACCTTGGGGTTTTCTGCCTGCGCAGCAATCTTCTTCACGAACAATAATTTCGTGAGATACGTCGACAAGACGACGGGTAAGGTAACCCGAGTCAGCCGTTTTCAATGCCGTGTCGGTCAAACCTTTACGGCCACCGTGCGAGGAAATGAAATATTCAAGAACGGACAAACCATTACGGAAACAAGATTTAACGGGAACTTCGATCTTTTTACCTTGAGGGTTAACCATTAGACCACGCATACCAGCAAGCTGTTTGATTTGGTCGATGGAACCACGGGCGCCGGAGTCAGCCATCATCCAGATGGGGTTGAACTTATCCACTTCGCCTTGTTTCTTCAAAAGACCTGCCACCTTATCGGTAGCTGCGTCCCATTGTGCGATAACCGCGCTGTATCTTTCTTCTTCGTTCAACAAACCACGCGCATATTTCTTCGCGATTTTGCTTACTTCTTTTTCCGCATTGTTTACGATTTCTTCCTTTTCATCAGGAATCTTCATATCGAATACGGACGTCGTCAAAGCGGCAAGCGTCGAATATTTATAACCGCGTTCTTTCATTGCGTCCAAAACGTAGGACGCCTTAGGCGCTTTACCCGTTCTAAACGATTCTTGAACAATCAAAGACAAATGCTTTTTACCGATAGCACGGGCTTTGCCGATAAATTCGGTGTCAAGTTCCAAACGCAAGTAGGATTCCGGCGTGTTTCTCTTAACAAAATCCAAATCTTGAGGCAAGCCTTCGTTGTAAATCAAACGGCCGATCGTCGTTTTGATGACACCGCTCACTTCCAACTTACCCGTCTTTTCGTTGCGACGAACGGTTGCGTGCGTAATAGGCGTTTCGCCCGCCTTATTTTCCACAGGGCAAACGTAAGGAAGCTGCAAATGATCAAACTTACCTTCGGGAAGTTCGATTACACGCTTCAAGTACATTTCGTCTTGTTCGTGCGCAATCTTGTTTTGATATGCCAAAATCGCTTCGTTTTCGGATGCGTAGAAAGGAATCCAGTCGCATTCCGTACCATCGGGCAATTTGCATTCGCTAATAAGCGCAGCCACTTCTTCTTCGGAAAGTCCAGCAGATTGTTCTTTCAACATTTCGTTGTACTTTTCTTGAGAAATATACAATTTACCTGTTTGAGAAGGTCTGCCTTGTGCATC
>JAZQWZ010000161.1:0-17028 GCA_045632625.1 Candidatus Scatosoma sp.
AAAAATCCTATAAAAAGCTTGTGGATATTTCCAAGGAATACGAAGAGCTTGGCGAATGGCTCAAAGAAGGCAACACGAATTTTGAGACGAATAGAACGGTGAAATATATCGTTAAGCGTTTGTCGAAAACGGCGGTGTCTAGTGACGTAGAAGTGACGGTGCAGCATTTGGAAACGCTGTACGGCATTTATGAAGCAATGGCGGCGATCCGCGCAAACACCAAGCTTTCGCAATATTTCACCTATTCCTTTGGACGCGTAGATTTCTTTGACGCAAGGCTGAATTTCTTGAAGGATTTGTATCGCTTGCACGAATTGTGCTCGACGGTATTTTTGGATTTTAACGCGGACAGCTTTAACAGTATGTGTATCCGCGCGGCAAACGGATATACCGCGCCTGTTTTGAAGGGCTTGCTTTCGTCGCTTGACGCGTTCTTGACGGCGGAAGACAGCTTGTTGGAAGCAACGCAAGCGGATAGAAAGAAAGTGCCGGAAGAAGACGTTTTAGAGTATTACGTTGCCAAAGCGGGCGCGCTGATCGAAAACGTGGATATGCTCGCGCCTTGGTGTATGTATAAAAAGACGGCGAAGGCGCTGGACGAAGCAGGGCTTACGTTCATTACAGACGCGCTCGAAAACGGTTCGGTGACCAGTGAAAACATTATCGACAGTTTTGAAAAGAATATTTATAAAAACTTCTTGCAAACCAACATACCGCTCGATCCCGTTTTGGCGAGATTTTCGGCGGCGGTTTTGGAAGAAAAATCGGAAAATTTGCGCATAGTTATGGACGATTTCTCGCGCCTGACCAAGGAAGCTATCCGCTCCACCTTGATTGCGCGCTTACCAACGGCGTCGACCGAGGGCAGTTTGAGCTTGGAAGTGGGCGCATTCGGGCGTTTGGTAAAAGCCAACCTGCGCGGTATGGGGCTTAGACAGCTGTTTGAAGAAATTCCTGAGCTTATTAAGCGCGTTGCGCCGTGTATGCTTATGAGCCCGATTACCGTTTCGCAATATTTGCAAGCGGAAAACGGGTTGTTCGATTTGGTTATCTTCGACGAAGCGTCGCAAATTCCTACGGCGGAAGCCGTGTGTACGCTGGCGCGCGGTAAGAGTGTAGTGGTGGTAGGCGATCCCAAACAATTACCCCCGACCACTTTCTTCCATACGCAGTACGTGGATGAAGAGAATTTGGAAAATGAAGATATGGAAAGCGTCTTGGACGATTGCTTGGCAATCAACATGCCGCAACGCCATTTGACGTGGCATTACAGAAGTAAACACGAAAGCTTGATTGCGTTCTCTAACGTTATGTATTACGACAACAAGCTTTGCACGTTCCCCTCGCCGGACGCGCTGAACAGTAAGGTTAAGTTCGTTTTGGTGGAAGACGGTACCTACGATAGGGGTGTTACCAAGCGGAATAAGGAAGAAGGCGATGCTTTGATTAAAGAAGTATTGCGCCGTTTGAGCGATCCTGTTTTGAAAAAATCGAGTATCGGTATCGTTACGTTTAGTAACGTGCAAAAGGAATATATCGAACGCAAGCTTTCGCATGAAATTGCGCAAAGAAAGCTGGAACGCGAGGCATACGAACGCGAAGAACCGCTGTTTGTCAAAAATTTGGAAAATGTACAAGGGGACGAGCGCGACGTGGTGCTGTTCTCTATTTGCTATGGGCCGGATAGATTGGGGCGCATTTCCTTGAACTTTGGGCCTTTGAACCAAGCGGGCGGTTGGCGTCGTTTAAACGTTGCCGTATCGCGTGCAAGGGAAGAAATGATTGTGTTCTCGTCCATGACGGGGGCTATGATAGACCTTTCCAAAACGACGTCGAAAGGCGTTGCGGGCTTGAAAGCGTTCTTGGATTTTGCGGAAAAGGGCAGAACCAACTTGGCTATCTCGTCGGGGAACGTTATTTTGAAACGTCCCGGGCTTGGCAAATATATCGCGGAAGAGCTGGCGTCCTATGGCTACGAATGCCGTTACGACGTGGGCGTGTCTGGATTTAAGATTGACGTTGCTGTGCTCGATCCTAAGAACAAACACAAGTTTATTTTGGCGATTATGTGCGATACGCCCAACCGCTTCTCCGTCAAGGATAGAAACGTATTGCAAATCCAAACGCTTAAACGCAACAACTGGAACGTGGCGCGTGTGTTTGCTGTCAATTATTATAACAATCCTAAGCGCGAAATCAAGAAAATTAAGGATATTTTGGATAAATTGACGGGCGCGGATAAGAAGGGCGGTACGGAACTCAATCGTGCGAAAAAGCCGTATAAATCGGCTGTTTTGACTGCGCTTAGCGAAAACGCGAACTATGTAACGTCGGGCGAAAACGATAAGGAAATTTTGGCGCGTTTGAAAGCGATTGTTACAGCGGAAGAGCCTATTTCCTACGAGTTTTTGCTCCGTAGATGCTTAAATAGTTTGGGTATTGTTAAATATGGTACGAAGGTAGAAACGCGTATGCAGGCGTTGATCGCGCTGTGTGGATTTAAGCAGGAAAAGATTTTGTCGTCCGTGTATTATTACAAGACGGATAAGTATCTCGGCTTTGATAGATACCGCGTGGAAACGGCGGATGCGCTTAGAAAGCATGAAACGGATTACGTGCCTTATGAAATTATCGCGATTATCCGTTGCGCTTTGGAAGACAAGGTGGCGCTGTACATGGAAGAAATTAACACCATTGTAGCGTCCGTATTGCGTATGGCAAAGCCTAGCGAGAAGTTTATTGCTTATATCAACGAATGCGTTACGCTTGGCGAAGAAAAGGGCTTGTTTATGCGTTCGGTATCCGATAGAATTTCGTTGGCGTAAAGAACTAAATATAACAAAAGAAAAATATGGAAAAGCAATCGAATGTAACGATGAATAGCAAGGCGGAAGATGCAATCGTCAACTTCCGCCCGATTGCTTTTTTCGCTGTATGTTTATGCGTGGGGATTGCCTTTGCGGTTTGCTCTGCGTTGTATGCGTTTCCGCTTTGGTATGCGTGTTTCGGCTTGCCTGTTTTGGGCTTGCCGTTTTTATTTTGCGGAAAAGGACGTGCGTATAAAGTTTTTATCGGCGTTTTGTTTTTGCTTTTGGCGTTTGTGCTTGGAACGCTTTTAACCAGTAAACAGCTACGTGATTTTCAAGACGTTCGAACGTATGAAAATACGCCGTGCCGCGTGGTGGGTAGAGTAACGGAAATAAGCGAAAGCGAATATGCTTATTGTGTGGTGGTACGCAACATTAGCGTAGACGGAAAACAAGAAAAAGGGAGATTGATTGCGTACCTGCCTGCCGTATTTTGCCAAAGTGTGCGCGTGGGCGATACGGTGGTTTTAAGCGGAAAATTGACGACACAAGCAGAACTTATGGGCGAGTATGGTATAAATGCCTATGCAATCGGCGATAAAATCAACTTATCGATGCGCGCGGAAAATTGTGTGGTAACGGACAGTCGTTTTGCACCGCTTGCGCGCCTGCGCGAGCGTATCAAGCAAGTGATTTATGCAGGAATGGACGACACCACGGCATCTGTAACGGTGGCGTTATTGCTTGGCGATACTACGGCAATGGAATACGGACTTTTGGATAACGTGAGAAAGGGCGGTATTGCGCACGTCTTTGCTGTTTCTGGGCTGCATATCGGCGCGGTGTTTGCTTTTTTGCTTGTTTGTATTGAGAAAACGCCGATTAGGAAATTATCCAAACCATTTCGGTTTGTGTCGGTAGCAATACCGCTTATTTGTTATGGTGGTATTTGTTTATTTACGGCGTCGGTAATTCGTTCGTTGGTTATGTGCCTGTGCGGATATGCCACGGCATTGTTCGGGATTAAAAAGGATTTTTTGGAAACGCTGGGTTTTTCTTCGATAGTGGTGTTGCTGTTGTCACCCATTGCTTTGCTGGAAGCAGGGTTCGCGTTATCCTTTGGCGCGTGCTTGGGGATTGCCCTGCTTGCTCGCCCGTTGGAGCGTACCATGTACGCATTCACGGATAAAATATATGCGCTTGCAACAGGAAAAATTAAGACAAGAGCGGATATTTTAGAAGAGCGCAATCATCCCTTGTCCATTCCGCAAAGAATACGCAGGACGTGTATATCGTATGTATCTATGTGCATAGGCGCAACTGCGGCAACCGCGCCTGTCAGCGTGTTTTATTTCGGCTACGTATCGGGTTGGACGCTTGTATGCAACGTATTGTTCGTGCCGTTGATTGTAGCGGTATTTTCTGGATTATTGTTATGCGTGCTCATTTGCTGTGTTTTGCCTTTGTCGGTTGCGCGGTTGTTATTGTATGCGCCTAACGTATTTTGGAGCATGCTTTTAATCGTCTTTCAAACGGCGGACTTCTCGTCGTTTATCATACAAACTACAAGCGTTAGTTACCCTGCGCTTTGTTGTTATTTTTCAACGGTTGCCTTTTGTTCGGATAAGTTGCAAATGCAGCGAAAATATAAGTGGCTTTGGATAGCGGTTTGCACGTCGGCTTTTGTCGTATCTGTTTGTGCAGCGTAGGGAAAAACCGAAAGAAAAATATATAATATTTTTGTTGCTTTTTTGATGAAGATATGTTATAATGTACTTTGAATAAAGATAATGGGGGAAAGCGGAAGTGAAATACGTGGATTTCAAGAAATTTACGGACGAAAACGGCGCACAGCCTATTTATCTTTTTGAAGGGGAAGAAGCGTATTTCCGTGAAAAGGGCGAAGGTATGCTCAAAGCGGCGTTCGTGCAAGAACCAACGCTCGATTATATTGCGTTTGACGGTGCAACGCTCAAAGGCGATAACATCCTTTCGGTAGTTGACGCCTTAAACAGTTTTCCTTTCATTAGCCAACGGCGTATGGTGCGCGTGAGCGAATGGTATCCTACGGATAAGGAATACGAAACGTATTTAAAAACGACGTTTGAAAATCCGCCGCTGCAAGGCATTTTGTTGATTGTCAACAGTGCAAAATCCAAGCCGGGATGCGTGCAATTTTCTAAAAAACCCAACGTAACGTACGTGGATTGCGGGCGCGCGGACGAAGAAACTATCAAAAAATGGATCTACGTAACCTGCAAGCGCGCGGGCGTGTATGCGGACGGCGTTACCTGCGGTAAGCTGGCTGGCTATTGTGTGTACGATATGGCAAGAATTGCCAAGGAAACGGAAAAATTGCTTACCTATTGCGAAGCGGAAAAGGCGGAGCGGTTGACGGATGAAATCGTCGATAATTTGGTGTATCCCGACGCGGAATATAAGCTGTACGAATTAACGGACGCGCTCGCTAGAAAAAATTATTCGGCGTATATTAAAATTTTAAACGAGTTTTCCGTAAAAGGATTTAATGAGCTTTCGTTGCTTTCGTCTGTTGCGGCGTATTTCAAAACGCTGTACGAAACGTCGGTAATGCACGGCAGCGATGCGGAAATTGCGTCGGCGCTTGGCAGTAAAGAATTTATCGTGCGCAAAAACCGCAGTCAAGCAGCGAAATTTGCCAAAGGCGAGTTGCTTCGCGTGTATGAGGGAGTATATAGGGCAATTTCCGATATCAAATGCGGCAATATGACGCCAGCATCGGCGTTGAAAACGGTAACGGCGAAACTGTTTTTTGTAAAATAAGAAAAATTAAGCAATTATTATATATAATAATTAGTGGAAGAAAGCGTAGCGGCAATAGCGGCTGCGTAAGCGGAGGAAGATATGTTGACGAATTTTTTAGCAATCATCAACAGCTGGCAAGGGTTCGTAGAAGCAATCACGACGTTTTTTACGAAATTTCAGGTAATTTACGGCTTTGAAATTTTGTTCTTTTTCGTTATGATTTACTATGTATCCAAGGTATTGCGCGATAACGACGCAACCAAATTGATGCTTTTGTACTGGGTTATTTTGATTAGCTGCGGTTGCTTACACGTGTTTGCACCCGAACTTATCAGTAAACAATTTTTATTGCTTGCCATGGCCTTGGTTTCTGCGTTTATGTTGATTTTGTTTAACGTGGAAGTAAAAAAGAGCCTTTGGGACGTGCATACGACGAAAGAAAAATCGGATAAGCATACCAGCGGCGGTACGGAAATTCGCACGCAAGCGGAAACGGAAGAATGTATCCATAACATTATCAAAGCATTGCAAAATATGTCGAAAAATAACGTGGGCGCGTTGCTTGTGTTGTCGAAGGGCAGTTTGCCTAAGCAAGTGTTGCAAAGCGGTGTGGAAATCGATGCGGAAATTTCTACGCAGCTTATCGAAGGCATTTTCTTTCCCAAAGCGCCTTTGCACGACGGGGCTTTGATTGTACACGGTCATAAATTGCAAGCGGCAGGCTGTTTCTTGCCCTTAACGCAAAAGACCAGCTATCCCAAGGAATACGGTACGCGCCATAGGGCGGCTATCGGTATTACCGAAGTGGCAAACGTAATTTCGCTTGTCGTTTCCGAAGAAACAGGTATTATTTCCATTATCAAACAAGGCAACGTAATTCGTTATGCCGATTATGATATGCTTTTGGACGCTTTGAAGGATTATTACTGGCAAGAGATGCCGTTGACGGATAAAAAACGCGGGGGGATTTTGAGATGAAGTTTGGAAGATTTTTAAAGGATGTATTCTTTTCTAAGTTTTGGATTAAAGTATTCTCTTTGATTTTGGCAGTATTTGCGGTATTTTTATTAAATATCTAATTTTGCGATTAAGGGAAAATGTATGGAATAACTATGCCCTAAGTGCGGCGTAAGGAGTGTAAGAAATGGGTTTGAAGGTTTGTAAATTTGGCGGTACGTCGATGGCGGACGGAAACGTTATTTTCCGTTGTGCGAATATTGTAAAGGCGGATGCGGAACGTAAATACGTGGTGGTTTCTGCGCCCGGTAAGCGTTTTGGCGGCGATATTAAGGTAACGGATTTGCTGTATCAATGCTCCGACGCCTACGAAAGCAACGATAAAAAGACATTTGAAGAAGCGTTTGAAAAAATTAGCACGCGCTTTTTGAATATTGAAAAAGAAGTGGGCAAAGACCTTGGCATGGCTGAGGCACTGGAACAAATTAAAAAGGAAATTTTGAAAGGTGCGGGCCGTGATTATTGTGCTTCGCGCGGTGAATATTTGGCAGCGAAAATTATGGCGTCGGTGCTTGGCGTAGCGTTTGTGGACGCAACCGAACTTATCCGTTTTGACGAAAAAGGCGCGTTAGATGAACGTACGTTTAAACTGGCAGGCGAAGTGCTTTCTAAGTACGACCGCGCGGTTATTCCCGGTTTCTACGGGCTTGGCGCAAACGGTAAAGTAAAAACTTTCTCGCGCGGGGGCGGCGATATTTCCGGTGCTATCGTGGCGCGCGCTATGCAAGCGGATTTGTATGAAAACTGGACGGACGTTAGCGGTTTCTATGCTTGCGATCCTCGTATTGTTGATAATCCCAAATGTATCGTAGAGCTTTCCTATCAAGAACTCCGCGAGCTTTCCTATATGGGCGCAAACGTATTACATAGCGAATCGATTTTCCCTGTGCGCAGTGCAGGCATTCCTATCCGCATTTGCAACACGTTCCGTCCGGAAGATAAGGGTACTTATATCGTTAAAACGTTCAAGAGAACTATACAAGAAAACGATATCGTTACGGGTATCGCAGGGAAAAAGAACTTCACCGTTATTTCCCTTGAAAAATCTATGATGAACTCGGAAGTTGGGTTTGTCGGGAAGGTGCTTGGTGTAATTGAAAAGCATAATATTTCTTTTGAGCATTTACCTTCGGGTATCGATACCATGTCCTTGGTTATCGACAATGCGTACTTGAAAGACGGTATGCTGGAAACGCTCATGGACGAAATGCGTTTGGCGGTACACCCCGATAGAGTGTATACGCATAAAGATATTGCGTTGGTGGCAACGGTAGGGCATGGTATGGCGAAAAACGTCGGTACGTCGGCAAGATTGTTCACGGCGCTCGCAAATGCAGGGATTAACGTGATTATGATCGACCAAGGTTCTAGCGAAATGAACATCATCGTAGGTGTGGAAAATAAAGACTGCGACGCTTGTATTCAAACGATTTACAACGAATTTTTTCATTGAGCGCAAAGAAGTTGATTATGCAAAATTTAAAGTGGATTTGAAAGCGTTGTATCCTTTGAAAGGCGGCGAATTAACTGCGTACGTAGTAGATACGTGCACGCGCCAGCAGTAGTAAGTGTACCCGGCGGCGGGTATGGCTATGTAAGCCCACGCGAAGGCGAACCGATTGCGCTTGAATTTTTGCAACGCGGTTATAACTGTTTTGTTTTAGATTATACCATTGGCAGTCCGAACGGTGCGCCGTATCCCGAACAGTTTTTACAGCTTGCCGCAGCGATTGACTACGTAAAAAAGAATGCGGAAGCGTTGCGTGTAATTGCAAGCGAAATCTATGCGGTTGGCGCGGAGCAACAAAAGGCATAAGCTTTAAAGGATAAATAAAAACACACTATTCAAGGTGCGAATAGTGTGTTTGTTTTTTTATGACAAGCTATCAATCGATAAAATCAGCGGTTTTTAAGGAATACGTAAACGTACCCACGTTATAAGCAAGCGTTACACGCATTTGCAAAATAACGTTACGATAGGTGTTGTTTTGCGGATTGCTCATTTCTGCAAGCCAAATGGTTTGCGGTGCGCCCGAATTTTTATCGTCGATACCAAGCGTAATAGGATAGAAGGGAATGGCGCGTAATTGTTCGGGGTTGCCATCGCCTGTGTCAAAAGAGAACGTTTCGTCCGATTTTAACGCATCGAAGGTAGCTTCGATCGTTTGTACTTTACGGCTAAACGGCGCGTATACATAGAAGGACGGCGAGGAATTTTGCTTTAATCCGCGGAGCGCAAACAATAACTGTTCGTTGTCTAAATACGTATATTTATCGTCGATTTCAAACGTAGTCGTGGTGGACGTATTCTTTTTTACATCGGTTACTACGCACGTGCCTTTGGATAAATCCGCTTCATAGGTGGTTGCCACTTTTTGGTGTGTTTCCGAGAAATAATCCGTTTCCTTGGGATTGTTCACGGGTGAGGTGGAAATCACTTCTTTTATCGACGAGATGGGCGCTTTGGATTTATCGTTGAACACAACCATGCTGGTTACGCTGTCGGTAAACGCGTGTTCGCTTGCGCCGTAGAAAAATTTACCGCCGATAGTAAGTGAAGTGGTGTAGATATACGTGCCTTCGCCTTTGGTAAGCGTAGTGGTGTACGTGCCTTCGTTATAGGTAACCGACCAGTCTTGCTTTGCCAAAGAAGAGGACGCTTCAAACGTTACCTTGTAAACAAGCGTTTCTTCTACTTTGCTGGGGGTGGTCGCATAGTTATTATACCAGTAATCGGTAAGGGGTACGGTATAATCGATGCCCGCGCATGCGGTAAGCGTACTAGCGCAAAGTAAGGCGCAGGCGATAGAAGTATAAATTTTTCTTTTTTTCATAGTAATTTTGCCTTTTTTATTTTACTGTTTTTATGGGTAAAAAACGTTTGACTATATTATTATAGCATATTATTTACTGTTTGTAAAAAGAAAAATGCGATTTCCTTAAATTTATTGTGAAAAAAAGCTGAAATTTTACTATGGAATATGTTATAATAGTAGTATAAAATCGTTTAGGGAGAAGTTTATGCATACGGTTATCAAAGCGTACACCTTATCGCAATGTATGGACGTTATGGCGGAATATGCGTCTGCTTTTGAAAAACAGGGCGGGCAAAATCTCATTTTCTGCGAAGATAGATTGACGCTACTTGCCGAGCGTGCGTTGACCAAGCGCATGGGCGGGACGCTGTTTTCATCCGTGACTACGTTTGCGCGGTTGGTGCGTACGCAGGAAAAGGTGCTTAGCAAACAAGGCTCCGTAATGGCTGTTGGTAACGTAATGGCGAAATTGCAACGGGAAAATGCATTGCAATGCTTTACGTCGGTAACGGGCATTGGTAACAATGCGAAATGTATTTATGAAACGTTGGCGCAGTTTGCTTCTTCCGAAATTACGCCCGAGCTTTTACAAGAAAGCGCTTCTCAGCTTGACGAAGGCGTTTTAAAACGTAAAATTAACGATTTGGTTTTAATTTATCAAGGCTATACGCAATTTTTACAAGAACAGGGGTATATCGACGAAAGCCGATACTTATCTTTGTTGCCTATGCATATGCGCGAAACGGTAGATTTGAAAAATACCAACGTGTTTTTCCTGTGCTTTTCTTCCTTTACGGCGCAAGCGTTGCGTACGGTGCGGGTAGCATTGCAGGAAGCGAAAAACGTAGTAGGGATTTTCTGCGCAGGGGAAGAAGACATATATACAAACCGCGCCGTGGGACGCTTTATCGGGGTTTGCGACGAGTACAAAAAGACAAAAATTTTACAGCTTGGAAAACCGCTTGCGCCTGTGCAAGAGCGTTTGCGTAAGGGACTTTTTAACCCTGAATTAACGGATGAAAAGCCTATTCAAACGGATTGCGTGCGCGTTTTTGAAGCGGACGATAAAACAGCGGAGGCGGAATACGTAGCGGTGCAAATTCGCCAAGCTATGCAACAAAACGAAAATTTGCGCTATCGTGATTTTTCTGTACTAGTGCCGAGTGTTGCGGAGTACTCGTTGCCATTAAAACGTGCGTTTGGTGAATATGGCATTGCCTGTTTCGTGGACGAAAAACGTTCGCTTGGGCAACATCCGCTCAGTCGGTTTTTGTTGGATATCTTCCGTGCGGTAAAGGAGAGATTTTCGGTTGTTTCCGTGCAATCAGTTTTGCAAAACGCCTTTTTCGGGGAAAGTGATGCGTATAGGAATTATTTGCTGAAATACGCTAATTATCGCGGCGGCGTAAAACGTGACATTAAAACGAGTGAGCCTATAACGGCGGTATACGATGTGCAAGCTTTGCAAGCAACGCAACAACGGTTTATGCTGGCGGTGAAAGGGATTAAGGAAAACGCCAAGGGGAACGCGTATTGCGATGCGATCGAACAAATCAGGGAAGATTTTCAAACAAAAAAGCGCTTGCAAGAAATGCAAGAAAGTGTACAAGACATAGCGCAAAAGGGGTATTTATCGCAAATTTCTCGCGCGCTTGACAGCGTGCTTGCGGAAATGCGTATTTTAACGGGGCAACGCTCGTTAAGCGTGGCGGAATTTGCCGCTATTTTAAAGGACGGCTTGGATGCAACGGAAATTTCCTTAATCCCGTTAAAAGCAGACGCGGTATTTGTTGGGGATATTGCGGATAGTCGTATTAGCGAAACGCGCGTACTGTTTGCGCTTGGTATGACGGAAGAAGTGCCGCGTATTGCAAACGATACGGCAATTATCAGTGATAAAGAAATTGCGCGTTTGCAAGACGTAAAGGCATGTTTAGAGCCTACTGTTGCCGAAGTTAATTTGCGCGCAAGAGAAAGCGTTTGTTTGAACTTGCTTTGCTTTACAGATGCATTGCATTTGTCTTACGCGTCGACGGACGACGGCAGTGAGCCTGCGTTGAGCGACGTTTTCCGTTACGTACACGCGCATATTTGCGGAGTAAACGGTGAGCGTTTAGCGCACGAAAAAGCGTTGCGCAGCGGCGAGTTTGTTTATCGTTGCAGCGCGCCTACGCCTGCTATTAAACAGCTGCTTGTCGAAAAGAATATTTTTGAGCAAAAGAAAGCGGATACGCGCAATTTGTATTCTACGCTGTATACGGCTTTGGATAAGCTTAGCGTGGCGGAAAAAGACGATTATTTGGCGCAAAGGCGGGGGCATGTATGCGTTGAACGCGGCGAAGAATTATTTTTCAGGAATGGGAAAATATCGCCGACTGCACTCGAAGGGTATTTTTCCTGCCCATTTAGAAACTTTGTGGAGCGTGGCTTACGCTTAAAAGATAGAGAAGAAACGGCGGTGCTTGCCGTGGATACGGGGAACTTTATCCACGAGCTGTTAGAGCAAACGGCGAAGGTCGCCTCTCAAATACAAACGCAAGAAGAAATGCGTACGTTTGCTATACAAAAAGGGAAAGAAATTTTGCAAAGCCCCGTATATTCTTCGCAATCGGATACGGCTTCGGGTGAATTTTTTGCGGAGAAACTTTTGCAGGAAGGTGCGGACGTTGCGGTGGCGGCATATCAACAAATTAAATGCTCTAACTTTGAAGTGGAAGAAACGGAAAGACAAGTGCAAACGGAGCTATTAAACGGTAAGGTAGACCGTGTGGACGGTACGGATAAGTTTATTCGTATTGTCGATTATAAAACGGGTTCTATTGACGATACGGCACTTTCTTACTATACGGGCAGAAAAATGCAAATGCAGTTATATATGTCCGCGATTAAGGGTGAACGCGTACCTGCCGGGGTATTTTATTTTCCTGCATCTATTGATTATGCGGAAGAAGACGCTGCGCGTTTCCAAATGAAAGGCTTTTTAAACGGGGATACCGACGCGTTGCTTTGCGGCGATCCTACGCTGACTGCGGATAAGCAAAGCGACTTTTTCCCCGCATCTTTAAATAATTCGCGCAGTAAACGCGTGATGGACGAAGCGACTTTTCGCGACTTTTTAGATTATTCGGTTTTGGTTGCAAGAGAAGGGGTTAAGGAACTAAAAGAAGGCTACGTAGCGCCGTCTCCGTATGGGACAAGCTGCGAATATTGTAAATACGGTGGTATGTGCGGATTTAATCACGATGCCTGCAAACCGAGAAACGAAGCTACGATAGACGGGGCTACTATCGCGTCGATTGCGCGCGAGGCCCGTGACGGAAAGGGGGAATAAGGGATGGCAACTACGTTTACACCTGAACAGGACGCGGCGATTGCGTCGGTTGGCAAAACCATTGTTTCCGCTTCCGCTGGCAGCGGGAAAACGACAGTGATGATTGAAAAAATCATTCGCTTAATATGCAGTGGCGTGGACGTGCAGGATATTTTGGCAGTTACGTTCACGAAAAAAGCTGCGTCGCAAATGAAAGAAAAGCTGGCAAAGGCACTTATTAAAGCGATTAACAGTAAGGATTGCGCGCCTGAAAATAAAGCTCGTTTAAAAAAACAGCTTGGCGAAGTGGCAACGGCAAATATTTCTACCATTCACGGCTTTTGTTCTAGACTTTTAAAGACGAACTTTTATCTTGCGGGCGTGGATAATGCTTTCCGTGTAATCGGCACGGACGATGCGGAAACGACTGCGCTCAAAAACCAAGCACTCGACCAACTGTTTGACGATGGGTATCAAAATCAAGACGAGCAATTTATGCACTTGCTTTCTACTTACTGGCGCAAAAAGAGCGACAAGACGCTTAGAAGAATTTTCCTTTCCGTTTACGAAACGTTGCGCAATCGTGCCGATTACAAGGAGTATTTGCGTAAATCGGGAGAATATGATGCAAGCACGTTCGATAACGTTTGCGCGCAGTTGCTTACACTTTTGAAGGAAAAATGCAGCTATTATCTCGCCTACGTGGAAGAAGAACAAGCCTTTTTTGCGGTTGGTGAGAATGCGCCGCAGGTCGCGCTTGCAAGCGAATTGCACGCGGCTTTAAGCGCCGTGCTGGGATGTAATGATTATTTTGAGGCTTGCGCATTGCAAAAACCGAAATTTACAAGCAAACGCACGAGTAAAAAGGATAGCGCGGAAAAGCTTATGCATATTGAGCGTTTGGCTGCACTCAAAGATAAAATTGTAAAAATTTACGATAAAGAGCTGGCAGTAACGCACAGTCAAGAAGAAGAGCTTGCTGCGTTTTTGCAATCGGCGCAAACGGCGGCGGCGCTTAGCAAATATATAGCGTTGTTTGATGAAACGTATTCGGCGTTGAAAACCGATTTTGGCGTGCTCGATTATAACGATTTGGAACATAAAACGCTAGAACTTCTTTCCAAAGAAAGCGTGGCAAGTGATTTGCGCGCGAAATATAAATACGTATTTGTGGACGAATATCAAGACGTCAATCCCGTACAAGAAGCGATAGTTTCCAAAATCAGCGAAAACAATTTGTTTTTGGTGGGCGACGTGAAACAATCTATTTACGGTTTCCGTGGTAGTCAATCGAAATTTTTTGTGGAAAAGCAAGCGGAATTTGCGCAAGGCGGCGGTTATAATTTGAAGCTGACGCGCAATTTTAGAAGCTCGGACGCGGTGCTTGACGCGGTGAATTCGCAGTTCTCTTTGGCGATGAATTTAAATACGTCGCAGGTGGATTATGCAGCGGACTCCTTTATGGAGAGAGGGGGCAGGTATGCGTTGAACGACGGCAGAGTGCAGTTGCACCATATCCCTGAAACAGAAAAAACGCCCGTGCAAGCGCGCGGCGTGTATTCGGTAAAAGCAAGCGCAAGCAAAAAGGCGCTGGAAGAAGAAAATGCGCAGGTGCAGCTTATTCATGATATTATCAAACGGGAATTGCAATCTACGTGGTTTGATGCGGATAAAGGCGAATACCGCAAAGTACGCTATTCGGATATTGCTATTTTATCGCGGAAAAAGCAAGGTGAAATAACAAAAACGGTTGCGGCGCTTGCGGAAAATGGTGTTCCCGTAACGGCAACTTCAGCGGTAAATATTTGTCAATTTGGAGAAATAAAAACACTTATTGATATCCTTTCTTTGCTGGATAACGCTGAGCAAGACGTGCCCCTTTGCAGTGCGTTGCTTTCAGCGATGGGGAAATTGTCCGTGGACGATTTGGCTACTATCCGTTTGCAATATCCGCACGAAAAACTGTTTAGAAACGCCTGCAAACGCTATGCATCGGAAATGGAAAACAACAATTTGCTTGCTGAAAAATTACGTGCTTTCTATGCGTATTATGCACAGCTCCGCGCGCTTACCGCTGTGCTTGGGGCAGGGGAAATTTTAACCAAGCTGATTGTCGATACGCGTATGGAAGCGGAGTATTTATCGCGCGAAAACGGTAATGCGTGTTTGAAACGGATAAATAGATTTATACAAGAAAGTATGGGCGAAATACCCCTTTGCGTGCATGAGTTTTTGTGTAAATTAAAGGATATGGATTACACGATAGAGTGTATGGAAAACGGCGGGGAAGATTCGGTAAAGGTAATGACGATGCACGCGTCAAAGGGCTTGGAATTCCCAGTGGTTATCGTGGATAATATTAACGCGCCTTTCCGCGGCGCGGACAAAGATGAAGTACTTGTCGAAGAAAGTATTGGGCTTGCGCCTAAGGCATACGATGGCGTAAAAATGCTGAAAAAAGATACGTTGCTCCGTCGCTTACACGAAACACGTGAACAGTTGTCTTCTATTGCTGACGAACTTAATTTGTACTACGTTGCCTTGACGCGCGCGCAGTTTGCTCTGCACGTGCTCTATAAGGAAAAAAGTGTGATGCAAGACGTACGTTATGCACATTCGTTTGCCGATTTTACAAGCTTTTCCGTATGGGATCAATACGTTGTAAGCTTCGATACGTTCAATGTGCCAAAACAAGACCGTCAAGCACTTGTTTTTCATCCAGATGAAGCGTTGGCAAGACAAATTATGCAGGCGTTTACGTGGGAGTATTCGCATAATGGATATGAGAATTTACCTGTAAAAAGTTCGGCTACGCAATTAATGAACGCGGACATGGGTATGGCAAACGAGCAAATAAGCGTCGCCGCGGCGCAAACCAAAGCGGAAACGGAAGCAGAGCTTTCCACACTCGTAAAAGAAAGCACTGGCGTGGAGGCAGGGCTTGCATATCATGCGTTTTTAGAAACGTTTAACTTCGGTTTGTTGTTTGATGAAAAGGGTAATCGCGTAACCAAAGAAGTGTTGCGTGCTGTGATAGAAGATGCGTACGCACGATGTGAAAAGCAGGTACAGGCGAACGTTTGCGTGGATAAGCTTGCGGAAATTTTGTCGTGCGACGTATTCTATCAGCTGCAGGGGAAACGATTATATAAAGAACAGCAGTTTTTGGTTTCGTTGCCTGTGCAAGATACGTACGCATTAACGCAGGCTTTTGGGAGTTTGCAAGGCAAAGAGGATGACGAACAAATGCTATTCCAAGGTGCAATCGACTTGCTTGCCGTGGACGAAAACGGCGCGTGGATTGTCGATTATAAATATTCAGGTAGAACGGAAGTGTCTATTCGGGAACATTATCAAAAACAGCTCGGGGTATATCGGTTGGCAGTTGCGAAAATTTTAAATATTCCGCAGGATAAAATCCGTTGTACGATTGTTAATATTTATAAGGGGTATCAAATCGACGTATAAATGTAAAATAAAAGAATAAAACCGCCTTTGCTTGGCAATACTTTACGTAGTTTACAAGCGGAGGCGGTTATGTTTTTTTCTTGGATACAAAATGCTTTTATCGATATATTCGCAAAGGATTTATATGCGGCGCTGCTGTTTTTTGCACTTTCCTGTGTGGTTGGCGCAGTACTTTTTTGGGTTTTGAAAACTACTGCGAAACTTCTCAAAAGGCGTCGGCATAAATTTATACCGGAGCGAGAAGTGCAGTTTATGTTGCCCGATAGAGAAAATACGTACGTGCGTTCGCGCTTGGCAACGGTACTCAATACCGATTTGCAAAAGGAAACGGAAAGGGAAGAAGAATTACCGCTTGCTTTTGCACACGCGCAGTCGCTTTTGCATAAATTATGGTTTGTTCCGTTGTCGCAAGCGGAACGTTTAGAGATGCAGGATTTAGAAGATAAATTGACGAAATACAGCGTGCGTACACGGTTCAATGCGAAGGACGTAAATACTTTAAACGATGTTTTTTCAAGGCTGTTAAAGCTTTCGGCAAAGCACGGAATATAAGGTTATTAGCTGTAACGTTCCATAGATAAAGAGAAAGGCGGCAAGGAAAGCGTTAGCTTAATTAGGTTGCCTTTTTTTATGGCCGTACGTAAATTCGCTTTGTTTACAAAGTCATCGTTTTTATCTAAGAAACAGGAAACAATAGGGGCAGGTATGCGTTGACCGATAGGATAAGGGCGTTGCTTTTTTAATATTACCGCGTCGGAAACGGCGGAAACGCAAGCGGTAGAAAGCTTTTCTCCCTGCGTTGTTAAAAGGTGGGTAACCGTGCCGT
>JAZQWZ010000162.1:0-16364 GCA_045632625.1 Candidatus Scatosoma sp.
TTGTTTAAAAAAGCAAATCAAACGTTGAAAAAAGATAGCGACGAACCGCAAGCGGAACAGGGCGAATGTTCCATTCGCGTATCCAAGCTCAAAGGCAATTTTTACGAAAGCGTGGCTTTGGCGAAGGAACAAGTTGTGAAAATGCCGCAATATAACGTAAAATCTATCCTTTACTATGTGTTAGGCGGTATTTTGGGAGTATTGACGGCGTTTTTATTGCCGTTTGCCGTAGGTGCGCGTACTATCGGCGGGTACGTTTATGTAAGCGGACTTGTTTACGCGGTCGGCATTCTCGGCATTGTCTTGCTTGGCTATCTTAAAGAAAATTATCGTTATAAATGGAAAAACGGCACAAAACTTGCCATCTTATTCGTGCAGATATTGATAGCCGTATTGTTTGGCGTTATTTTCATTTTCGGGTTTGCTACGCATCTTATGACGCGCTGGGAAAAGTTACTGTTAAGCGTTACGATCTTTGTTTGTACGTTTGCTACGTCCAACAAATTAAACCGTACGGACGAAAAGCGCGAAATGCTTGGAAAAATACTTGGTTTTAAAGACTTTATCGTGTACACGGAAGAAGATAAAATCAAGTTTATGCTGGAAGAAAATCCTGAACTGTTCTATAAAATTTTACCGTACGCGCAGGTGCTTGGCGTTACGGATGAATGGGAAGATAAGTTCAAAAATATCACTTTGCAACCGCCTACGTGGTGCGCAGGTACGCATATGTCGTATTTCGATTACGTGCTGTTGCGCAGTGCTATGCGCAGTGCTATGGTTACGGCAATGATGCCTCCTCAACAAAAAGGCGGCTCGTTCATAGGACGAGGCGGCGGTGGCGGAAGCTTCGGCGGTTTTAGCGGCGGTGGCTTTGGCGGCGGCGGGTTTGGCGCACGGTAAAAATCAAATAAAAAACTCCCTGCAAATTTCTATTGCAGGGAGTAATTTTTTTTAACGATTATTTCATGTATTTGGGATCAGTTAAGATAGGGGAATTGAGTGCAAATCTACGTACCGATTCCACGGCGTTTTGACAAAGGCGTTTGGTTTTGTAATGTTCGCCTAAGCTCAAAAGCTGTCCGTTGCCGTTCAAAAGTTTGTAAATATAATCGCCGCGCTTAGTAAGCGAAATGCGGAAATTGTTGCGTTCAATATTCGTCTTATGCGTTTGAATGCCGTTTACTGCGCCGATATACGTCGTATATTCCTCGCTGGACAGCAGTTTTTCACCGTTATTTGCATACAATTCAAAGAAATACACTTGTTCACCGAGTGTATTTTCCGAAGCATCGATTACCCATTTACCGTTGTATCCGTCGGGCAGAGGGGGTAATTCCGCGTCGTCTTCCGCAAGCACTTTAATGGTGCGTGTTTGCATGGTTTCTTCGATTACGGCAGTTTCCGCAAAGCGTTTGGTGGATTGCACGGCGCTTTCGCATCTTGCCAGGGTGGGATAATTTTCGCCCATGCAAAGCAACATATTTTTGCCGCTGAGCAATTTAAAGATATAATCGCCTTTCTTGGAAATGGTAATTTTGAAATTGCCTTTTTGAATATTGTTCTTATGCGTTTGAATGCCGCGCATCGCGCCCGCATACGAGGTGTATTCTTCGCTGGAAAGTAACTTTTCGCCATTAGATGCGTGTAATTCGAAATAATACATTTCTTCGGTTGCGTCGTCCTCTAATTGCATAAGTAAGCGGTAGAGTACCCATTTTCCGTTATAGCCCTTTTTCACGGGCGCTTCCTTTTCTTTCAGGGTAGGGGATAAGGTTTGTCGAGTGCCTGCCTTAGTAGGCGCTTTCACCGTTTTCACGCTCTTGCTTTCCGCTTTGGGCTCTGTTTTAGGCGCAGGTTTCTTTTCTTCCGCCTTTTTCGCTTGTTTCTTCGCCTGTCTTTCTAAATCCTGTTGTGTGCGTTTATTTACGGCGTCCAAAATGGCTTTTTCTTCTGCTTCCGCATCAGCATCCGCTTTGTCAATCGCCTTTTCTTCCGCATGGTCTTGCTTTAATAAGTTGGCTTCCGTTGCTAAACGTTCTTCTTCCGCCTTTTCCTTGGCAATACGTTCTTGTTCAGCTTTTTCAGCGGCTAAGCGTTCTTGCTCGGCTTTTTCAGCGGCTAAACGTTCTTGTTCAGCTTTTTGCGCCGCTTCAATCGCTTCCGCTTGCTTGCGTTGCGCTTCCGCATGTTCTTGCATATTCCGTTCGTGCTGCGCCTTTGCCAACGCCGCGGCTTTCTTTTGTTTTCTTGCCTTGCTGCGCTTGGGGGCAGTGCATATCAAAATCATTACAACCACAACAAACACGGCACACGCACCTACAAGCACTCCCCCTAAAATCGGGTTCGCTTTCAAATACTCTATGCTCTTTGTGATCAATTCAGGTATCATAGTCGGCTCCTTTGAGATAAAATATGTCGAAAGAAAGCAATTCATGCTAAAATTCTTGCGTAGCTATATTGTAATATAAAATGATAAAAAAGTCAAGAGTGGCAGGGAAAAATTTTATTTGATTTTTTAAAAAATTTGACATTTTTATAAAAATGCGTTACAATGTAGGTATGAAAAAATTTCACGTAGCTATTGTGGGCGGCGGCGCGTCTGGTTTGACGCTTGCTTGTACGCTTGTAACTGAAAATTGCACCATCACCGTTTACGAACGCGGCGAAAGAGTAGGCCGTAAACTTTCGGCAACGGGTAACGGACAAGGCAACGTAACCAACCTTGCCGCATCCGCCACGCCGTATTTTTCTTTCTCCCGCGTAGGCGCAATGCGTGCCAACGAGCTTGTTTCTCGTTACGACGAAAAATCGCTTATGGACGATTTACAATCGCTTGGGCTGTTGTTGATTGCTGATGATAGGGGGAGAGTATACCCCGCGGGCAGACAAGCTTCCGCGGTTACCGACGCATTGCGTTTTACGCTCGCGCAAAAGGGAGTAGACGTACGTTTTGACAGCCAAGTATGCGCTATCCAAAAAACGGCGGACGGCTTTACGTTAAGTATAACGAATAAGCAAGGCGAAATGCAAACCGCGCAAGCAGACGCAGTCGTTTTATGCGCAGGCGGCAACGTAGCCAAGCAGCTGGGCACGGACGGCTCGGCGTACGCTTTGGTAACGACGTTGGGGCATACCTGCACGCCCTTGTATCCCTCGCTTGTACAGCTTAAAACGGAAATGCAAGCGATAAAAACCTTGAAAGGCATTCGCGTTACGGACGCAGGAATACGCGCGGACTGGACAAACGAACAGGGCGAAAAACAAACGCACTCGTTGCAAGGGGATTTGATTTTCACCGATTGCGGCGTGTCGGGCGATGGTATTTTTCGCATTTCCGCTTTCGTTACGGCGCATATCCAAAGGGGCGTTTCGCTTACCATTGACTTTTTACCCACGTACACGCAGGAAGATATCTATGCTTTGCTCACGCAAAAGCGCAAGCATTACCCGCAAATAGAACGGGGCGAATTGCTGTGCGGTTTCGTCAATAATCAAATCGCGCGTGCGATTATGAAATGTGCAAACGGCGATTTGCAAACGGCGGCAAAACTCGTCAAAGCTTTCCCTTTGGCGGTAAAGGGTAGCTTGGGCGCGGATTACGCGCAGGTAACCAAGGGCGGTATTTGTATGGACGAAGTAGATGATAACTTGCAAAGTAAATTTGTCGACGGATTGTATTTTGCAGGTGAAATTTTAGACGTGGACGGGCAGTGCGGCGGCTTTAATTTGCAATGGGCGTATTCGTCGGCAAAAGCGGTGGCAAACGCCTTGTTTGCGCGTATGCAAAATACCGCAAAAACAAGCAAAGATAGGGGGCAGGTATGAGTTTACGCTGCTTTTCCGATATCAAATTACCGCTTGGCAAAAGCGAAAGCGAAGTAAAGAAAATCGCTGAAAAAAAGTTTGGCAAAAAGGCGGTGCATTTTGCGATTAAGAAAAAATCGTTGGACGCGCGTAATAAAGCGGATATCCGCTACGTATACACGGTGGAAATCGCCGACGAACCGCAGGAAAAGGCGCAGCCTTTAGAACGTTTGCCGAAACATAAATTGCCTAAGGAACGTGCGCTGATTGTCGGTAGCGGTCCTGCGGGGCTGTTTTGCGCACTGCGCTTGCTGGAAAGGGGGATTACACCCATTTTAATAGAACGCGGCGCAAGGGTGGAAGAACGCGAAAAAAACGTGCAAACGTTTATACAAACGCGCGTGCTGCATAAAAACAGCAACGTGCAATTTGGTGAAGGCGGTGCAGGCACGTTTTCGGATGGAAAATTAAACACGCAAACGCATAACGTGCTGAATGCGGGAGTGCTCAAAACGTTCGTACGGTTTGGTGCACCCGAAGAAATTTTATGGCTGCAAAAACCGCATATCGGCAGTGACAATTTAAAAACAGTAGTAAAAAATATGCGCGAGCATATCCTTGCAAACGGCGGCGAAGTACGTTTTCATACGCTTTTAAAAGACGTGCGCCTGCAAAACGGGAAATTGCAAAACGCTACCATACAAGATATGCAAACGCGCAAGGAAGAAGTGCTTACTCCGTCCGTTTTAGTGCTTGCTATCGGGCACAGCGCGCGCGACACGTTTGAAATGCTCCGTTCCCGAGGCGTGCAAATGCGTGCCAAGGATTTTGCGGTGGGCGTTCGTATCGAGCATTTACAAAGCAGCATTTCCTTTGCGCAGTACGGCAAAGCGTATACGATGCTTCCTGCTGCTGATTATAAGCTGGTTTCCCACGCAAGCGAACGCGCCGCATTTACCTTTTGTATGTGTCCGGGTGGGTTTGTAATGCCGGCAACCAGCGAAGAAAATGCAGTGGTTACCAACGGCATGAGCAACTATGCAAGAAACGAACGCAACGCCAACGCCGCTTTGATAGCGCAGGTAAGGAAAACGGATTTTTTGGAAGACGCAGAGCAAAATCCCTTGGCTGGCGTGGAATACCAACGTGCCATCGAACGGGCGGCGTATCAAGCAGGCGGCGGTGGTTATATAGCCCCCGTGCAGCTTGTAGGTGATTTTTTATACGATAAAGCGTCGCAAAGGTTTGGCGAAGTAGTGCCTAGCTACGCGGCAGGCACGGCGTTTGCCGATATGCGCGCGGTGTTGCCTGTACCCATTACGCAAACGTTAAAAACAGCAATTTTGGATATGGATAAACGCTTAAAAGGCTTTGCTTGCCACGACGCAGTGCTTACGGCGGCGGAAACGCGCACAAGCTCTCCTGTCCGTATCGAACGCGATGAAAACAGTTTGCAATCGGTAAACGCGCAGGGCATTTACCCTTGCGGCGAAGGGGCTGGCTATGCGGGCGGTATTACCTCGTCCGCGGCGGACGGTGTGCGTATCGCCGATGCAATTTATGCACAGTTTTTAGCATAAAATGCAAAAAACACACCATTTCATTTTTTTTATCACAATACTGTCACAAAATTATCACACATGAATTTTATAATAAATAAATACTGAAAAGTGCCTATACGAAACTTTTTTCATATTCTCTCACTAAGGTACGCGCTCCGTTTTTGCGGAGCGCGTATCCTTTTCAGTTATGATTACCCAAAGGGTAAGTTATGAGTTATGATTGCCTTGTGGCAAGTTATAAGTTTCTGTTGCAGCGTTGTGGAGAGAGCCTTGCGTATTGCCGCTATTCATACGCTTTGCGTATGCATTTGACAAGCGCTATTATATTTTCCTTGACGGACAGCGGTTCTATTACCGTTACGCCGTCGCCAAGCGATAACAAATTCGTCAATAAAAACTCATCGTTGGGCAGAATAATTTCCGCTTGCCATTCCCCGTCGATTTTTTTAATATTCGTCGCGCCAAGCAAGTCCTGCATGCGTTGCAAAACGCGCCGTTCTATGCGTAACCGCACGTTGATACAGCTGTTTTCGTCGGAGAAAAAGGATAAGGGGATTTCTTCGCGTTTGACTGCCCGCGTTACAAACCTATCCCCCGTTTTTATCATGGAAAGTATGCGCGTCAAGCGGTACAGCTTAAACCGCCTGTCAAAGCGGGAGAACGCGTACACGTAAAATACGTTGCGTTTATGTAACAGGACGTGCGGTTCAATTTTGCAGGTGATTTGCCCGTCTAATTCCGAAAAATACTGCATTTCCAAAATGGCTTTGTTTTGAATGCATTCACAAATTAACCGCAATTTTTCAAACAACGCCTGCGTGTGCGCAAACGAGCCGCCGTCCGTGATAAACGTTTGCAAATCATTTGTCAACGCCAAATCCAAATGCTGCTTGCGTGTATGCTCGCTCAGCTTATGTTTTACGTGCAAAAAACGCGGCTCGGGCGAGCGCGCATACGCATACGACAACGCGTCCATTGTCGCGTCGTATTCTTCCTTAGTCATAAATCCCGTGGGCAGGGTGTAATCGTCGGAAAGATAAATACCGCCGTTTCTTCCGCGCTTGATGTACACGGGCACGCTCAACGCCAAGTGGTCGATATACCGATACACTGTACGCTCGGAGATAGCGTACTTTTCCGCACAGTACCGCGCCGTCAGTTTGCGCTTAGATAGTAAGTCAAATAAAATGGCAAGCAAAATAGTAAATTTCATATTCTTAAAAAACCTTTGGTAATATTATACAAACATTTGTTCGTTTTGTCAAGCGGTTGCCTGCTACGAATTGTGGGGAAAAAGCAGGTTTTTTGGATAAACTAACGGCAAATACTTGACTTTTTTATAAAAAAAGTGTAAAGTTAAATGTAATGATGAAGTTTGATTGAAAAAGGAGATTTTCCTATGGCAACGAGAGAAAACGTAATGGACATCCTTAGAAGAAGGGGATTTGTAAAGCAAACGGTTTTTGAAGAAGAATTATACGAAAAGCTGGGCAAAGAAAGCGTAGCGTTTTATATCGGTTTCGACCCTACGGCGGATTCCCTGCACGTTGGGCATTTCATGCAGCTCATTGCAATGCACCATATGCAACAAGCTGGGCACAAGCCCATCATCTTGATCGGCGGCGCTACGGCTATGGTTGGCCATCCCTCGGGCAGAACGGATATGCGCTCTATGATGACCAAAGAAACCATTCGCCACAACGTAGAATGCTTTAAAAAGCAAATGTCCCGCTTCGTTAGCTTTGAAGGGGAAAACGCGGCGGTGATCGTGGACAACGGCGACTGGCTGTTGGATTTGAATTATATCGATTTCCTGCGTGAAATCGGCGCGCATTTCTCGGTAAATAGAATGCTCAGCGCAGAATGCTTTAAGCAACGCTTGGAACGTGGTTTGTCCTTCTTGGAATTTAACTATATGCTCATGCAAGCGTACGACTTTTTGGTGCTTTACAGAAAGTACGGTTGCGCGTTGGAGCTTGGCGGCGACGATCAATGGAATAACATTTTGGCGGGCGCAAACCTTATCCGTATCAAGGAACAACAACCTGCATACGCCATGACGTTCACGCTCTTGACGACGAGTGACGGCAAGAAGATGGGTAAAACGGCAAAGGGTGCAGTTTGGCTTGACGAAAACAAAACGACGCCGTATGAATTCTATCAATACTGGCGCAACATCAACGACGAGGACGTGGAAAAGTGCATGAAACTTTTGACGTTCTTGCCCGTGGAACAAATCGAAGAAGTGTGTCGTTATAAAGACGAACGCATCAACAAGGCGAAGGAATTGTTGGCATTTGAGCTTACGAAGGAAGTGCATGGCGAAGAAAAGGCGTTAACGGCGCAAAGCCAAGCGCAAGCGGCGTTCGGAGGCGGCAATGCAGAGCTTTTGACCAAGGAAGTGGAAAACGTAGCGCTCGTTATCGATGCCATGGTGGCGGCAGGCGTAGCTAAGTCCAAGGGCGAAGCACGCAGACTTATCGAACAAGGCGGCGTTTCGGTGGACGAAAGCAAGGTAACCGACGCAAATATGCCTATTCCTAGCAAAGAATTTGTTTTGCACAAAGGCAAAAAGGTACATTTGAAAATCATCGTAAAATAAAACAAAGGGTGGTGTTAAACCGCCCTTTTTTTCAAGGAAAGAGTATGGAAAAGGCAATCCGCACGGTGTACGCGCCGTTTACAAGCGAAAAAATCATTGAAAGGTCGCGCTTTATCACCTATTCCGCGCACGTGGAAAGTGAAGAACAGGCACGCGCTTTTCTCGCGCAAATCCGCGCGGAGCATTCGCTTGCCACGCACGTTTGCTATGCGTTTATCGCCGATAAACTTGGCAATTTGCAACGCTTTTCCGACGACGGCGAGCCGCAGGGTACGGCAGGCGTGCCTATGTTAGAAGTACTCAAAGCCAAGCAGCTGTATGAAACGGCGGTGGCGGTAGTGCGCTACTTTGGCGGCGTGAAGCTGGGCGCAGGCGGCTTGGTTCGCGCGTATTCGTCCTGCACGGCGGAAAATTTAGACGGCGCGGATATCCGCACACTGGAAGTATGCGTCGAGGCGGAAATCGAAGTGGAGTATACGGGCATTGATAGCGTGCAAAAATTTATTTCAACGCATACCTGCTCTCCCCTTTCTAGTGAATACGGCGCAAAAGTGCAGATAAAAGTGGCGGTCAAAAAGACAGAAATTGACGCGTTTATCCGCGATTTAACCGATTATATGCAAGGGCGCGTAAAGGTGACGCTTGGGCAAGAATATTATGCTCCGTTTGCATAAAATATTTATAAACGGGTATTGACAAACACCTCAAACGATGGTACAATAGAGAAAAAGGAGCTGTATTATGAAATATACAAGTATAGGCGGTGTAAAAGCGTCGCGTATGGCGATGGGTTGTATGCGTATTGCGGATAAACCGTTGGAACAAACGGAACGTTTGATTGTCGAAGCGGTCAGTTCGGGCGTCAACGTGTTTGACCTTGCCGACAATTACGCAAAAGGCGATTGTGAAAAGATTTTCGGCGTAGCGGTAAAAGATATCGGCTTGGCACGTGAAAATTATATGTTGCAAACCAAATGCGGTATTCGTTATGCGGATTTCGGCGCGTATTACGATTTTTCGTCCGAGCATATTATCGCGGCGGCGGAAGCAAGCTTGCTTAGATTGAATATGGATTATTTGGACGTATTGTTATTGCACCGTCCCGACGCATTAATGCAGCCGGAAGAAGTGGCGGACGCGTTTGAACGTTTGCACGCTTCGGGTAAAGTGCGCGCGTTTGGGGTAAGCAATTTCTCGGCAAGCCAAATGCAGCTTTTAGAAAAATGCGGCGTGCGCTTGGTTGTTAATCAAATGCAATTTTCGCTTGGGCATACGTTGCCTGTGGAAACGGGTTTAAACGTCAACAAGAAAAAATCGGAAGCGGTAGCGCGTGCAGGCGACGTGGTGGAATATTGTCAGCTGAAAAACGTAACGATGCAGGCATGGTCGCCGTTACAGTACGGCTTTTTTGAAGGCACGTTCCTTGGCAACGAAAGCTTTGCACAGCTGAATAAAGAGCTTGACACGTTGGCGGAAAAATACAACTGTACGCCTGCGGCAATCGCTTGCGCTTGGATTTTGCGCCACCCTGCAAAAATGCAGGTGGTTACTGGTACGACTTCTCCTATGCACATGCGTGAGCTTTGCGTAGCGGCAGATATTCAGCTAACCAGAGAAGAATGGTATAGATTGTACCTTGCAACGGGTAAAACGTTGCCGTAATCCGTACAAATAAACATAAAAACAGGGAGGAAAACTGTATGAAAATGATCACGGCTATCGTCAATAAAAAGGACGCGAACGACGTTTGCGACGCGTTAACGGCGGCAAAATTTGCCTTTACGAGAATGGCGACGACGGGCGGATTTTTAAAGGCGGGAAATACTACGCTTTTAATCGGAACGGAAGATGAAAAGGTGGAAGAAGCCATTGCCATTATCCGCAAACATAGCGCGCAGCGCATGGAGCCGCTTGCGTCTGTTGTCAATGCAGGCGTTCCTTCGTTTGGGTATTATAAAACGGAAGTACCGGTAGGCGGTGCAACCGTGTTTGTTTCCCCCGTGGAACGTTTTGAAAAAATGTAAAATGCGTAGCATAGTATGACCCGTCCATCAACGGACGGGGCGTAAATTTTTTATTCGCACGTAAAAAAATAAAAAATAGGTATTGCAAAACAGGCAAAAGTATGTTATAATACATACATTATGATGCGATTTGAAAAAATGACAAAAAAGGACTTCATGGTTTTTTGCGTGGCGTCCGTGTTTGGCGGAATCATGGTGGCGCTTGGCGGCGCGGGCTTGCTTTTGGCTATGCTGTACGCAGGAGACGTGTCGGGCAGGCTTATCGGCGCGGTGCTTTTCTCGCTTGCCATGTTCGTAGTAACTACCTTTGGACTGTATTTGATAACCGGTTTGTCCACGCGTATTTTAACGATGGGTATCAAAAACTGGTGGTCGTTGCCTGTCAGCCTGTTTTTTAACGTGCTCGGTATTGCGTTTGCGGCAGTACTCGTGCATTATTCGCACGTACCGCTGATAGAAACGGCGGATGCCGTAATGGCGGGTAAGCTGTGCGAACACGGCTGGGGTTTGCATTCCTTTTGCTCGGGCATTTTGTGCGGTATTTTTATCGGGCTTTCTGTATTCTTATGTAAATACACGCAAAAAAAGCATTTATCGGCAACCGTAGGCGTTGTGTTCCCCGTATTCGTGTTCGTGTACTGCGGTTTTGATAACTCGCTTGCCAACGTGTTCTATATGTTTATTTGCAGTAAAATGACTTGGGCAATGGTCGGCTATTGCTTTATTTCGCTTATCGGCAACTTAATCGGCGGTATGATGGTGTCCATATTACCGCTTATCAAGAAAAAGGACGAGCCGAAAAAATATCGCTGTCCTTGCTGTGGCTATTTCACGTTCGAGAAAAAGGAACGCACCTACGATATTTGCCCCGTATGCTTTTGGGAAGACGATCCCGAGCAGTTTAAAAATCCTACGTTGCACGGCGGCGCTAACCACGTATCCCTTGCCGAAGCAAAAATCAATTATAAGCATTTCTCCGCTTGCGATGCAGAAATGAAAAAATACGTGCGCGGCCCGAAGAAGGATGAATTACACGGCTACGACAGATAAAAACCGACAAAAAACTCTCCGTCAAAAACGGAGAGTTTTTTATTTTTATTTGCATTATTTTACAGGCTTCAACCAAGCAATGCGCACGTATTTAGGTGCGGAAATTTCCTTGATTGCATCGTAATAAATTTCGCTCATCTTACGGATATTATCAAGGAGTACGTATTCGTTAGGCTGATGCACGGTTTCTTCTTCGCCGATTACTTCCGGGCCGAACGCGCAACCGCATTCCAACGCTCTTGCATACGTACCGCCGCCGATGGCTATGGGCGCAATTTCTTCGCCCGACGCACGCGCATACACGCTTGCAAGCGTTTGGATAAGCGTACCGTTGGGGTCGTTGTACAAAGGCGCTTGGTGGCTGTTAATTTTGTAGCTTACGCCTGCGTTATCCAAACGTTCCAAAACACTTTCCTTAGCAAAGGTAGCAGGGTAGCGCACGTCGGTTACGATGGATACTACGCCGTTTTCAAGGAACGCCATATCGGGCGACATCGTTAAATGGCCCGTTTCATCGCAAAGCGTTTTTAAGCCAAGCGTATCGGCAAATAAAATATCGTAAATTGTTTTGCAGTCTTCGTTAAACGTGGCGAAGAAGGCGAACATCGCTTGCAAGGCGTTTGCGCCTTGGTCGGGCAAAGAACCATGTGCGGATTTGCCGTATACGTGCAAAATGTTGGTGGTGTTGTCATAAGAAAAATGAGTGCCTTCAATGGGATTTTCATAATACACAAGTTTCGCCGCCGCTTGTTTGGTCAACAGCGCTTCCGCTTCGCTGCATACCATATTTGCCGCCGTACCTGCTTTCAACGCATACATGGGTGCATCGTTTATTGTAAATTGCGAGGTAAAATGCAAGATGCCTTTTTCTGCGTAGATAACGGGGAAACAAGCGTCGGGGGTGAAACCTTCGCTGGGCATTTGCGCAACTTTTTTATAATGCGCGATGCATTTCCAGCCGCTTTCTTCGTTGCAACCGACAATCAATTTTAACGTACGGCGTGGCATCACGTTTGCGTCCTTTAACGCTTTTAATGCATATAAGCAAACGATAGCGGGCGTTTTGTCATCCAACGCGCCGCGTCCCCAAAGCTTCATGCCCGCAACGCCGCCGTCGGATACGTCGTCGTTAATCACGCCGCCAAAGGGGGGATATTTCCAACCGTTGCCGGCAGGTACAACGTCCAAATGCGCCAAAATAGCAAACGGTTCACCTTGACCGAATACCACTTCGCCTGCGTAGTTGTCGTAATTGTGCGTTTCAAAGCCAAAGCTTTCCGCAAGTGCTAAAAAGTACGCCAAGCAATCGGCAGTTTCCTTGCCGAACGGATATTCCCCGTTTTCGCCTTCTGCAGGTTTTTGCGTGGAATCAAAACGGATAATTTCCGCGCTGGAACGAACGATATCGTCAAAATAAGCATGCATAGGATGTTGCATAAAAAAACTCCTTATCTTCAAAATGAGTGTTATTACTATTTATTATACACATTTTTTTGTTATAGGTAAAGAAAAACAAGGCGGAAAGTATAAAAAAAATGTATTTTTTTATAAACCGCCTTTGACATTTATAAAAAAGTGTGTTACAATGAAAGGGATAAACAAAAAAGAGAGTAATTACGTATGCAAAAAACTACGCCGCACAATCACGCGGGACATAGACAACGGCTGATGGATAAAGTGCTCAAAGACGCCTGTTGCGAACACGAATATTTGGAAATGCTTTTGTGTTACGCCATTCCCCGCCGCAATACCAACGATTTGGCACACCGCTTGCTTGCGGAATTTGGCAGTATTGAAAAAGTGCTTGCGGCGGATGCCAAGCAACTGGAAGAGGTAAAGGGTGTAGGCAAAAGCGCGGTGGCACTTTTGAAGTGTGTGCATAAGTTTTTTCAGGACTATGTATCTACGTACGTGGTTGACGATGAGGCGAATTTACCTGAAACGTACGAAGCGAGCAGTTTTGCACAGTATGCCTACCAACGTTATAGAAAAATCAAGGTGGAAACGCTGGACGTGTTTTTCTTGGACGAAGCGGGTAGATTTTTTAGACAAAAAAGCTTTACGTCCAAAAAGGAAGATATGGTAGTGATCGACGTGGAAGAGCTTTCCAAGCTTTGCGCTTCGTTGCGTCCGTCGGGGATCGTGCTTGTGCATAATCACCCTTTAAGCGGATACGCGCCGTCGAATACGGACGACGTAGCTACGCGGAATTGTCAATATATTTGCAATTTGCATAACGTACTTTTGTGTAACCACTTTATCGTTGCGCCCAGCGGTGTATTTGACTATTATACGAGCGGAAAATTGAAAAAGATAGTGGATACCTACCAGCTGAAATCGTTGCTGGAACAACCGTTTGAAGAAAACGGTGGTAAGGAGTTGACTGAATGAAAAAACAAGCATCAACACAACAGAAAGAGCGCGCCGGGCTGAACGTGCGTTTAGTGCACTGGCTAAAAAAATACGATTTCCGTGATCAAGAACGGTTTATTGATTTTTTGCAACATATGATTTTCGGCGTACTGATTATCGTGGTTGGCTTTATGCTGTTGCAGCATATCGGCGAGTTTAACCGCCTTGGCGGTTGGACAACATTTATGCCGCTTGTCGTTATTGCGGCGGTAGTTATCGGTACGGAAGCATGGAAATTGTCGCGTATTAAACGTCAATCCCCGTTTTTGTGGATATATGCCATACAGGCGCTTGCGGTAAGCGCGATGTCGTTTATTACAAGCAGTACGTCCGCTACCGTTGTATATATGATCGTGTTGACGGAGCTGTATATTTCCTTTGAAGGCAAACGACCGCTCACTCGTATGTTCTTGTTGGGTGTTATCATCTATATAGCGGCAACGATTTTGCAAAATTATATGCTGTTTCAACCCATGTCACTGTTGCCCATTATCACGCAACTTGTCAGCGTAACGTTTGCGCTTACCCTGCACTTTATTTGTACGCAGATTGCGTTGTCGTTTTATCGTCAATTCCTGCGCTTAAATACTGCCTTGCGCGAGCTTAACGAAAGTAAACGCGAGCTGGAAAAAGCATACGCGGTGGTAGCGGAAATGACCGCGCTGGAAGAACGTCAGCGTATCGCCAAGGATATTCATGATACGGCAGGGCATTCGCTTACGACGGTCATTATGCAAACGGAAAGTGCAAAACTGCTTATCAAAGAAAATCCGGAAGCGGCGAAAAATAAAATTATCGCGGCGAATTTGCAAGCCAAGCATGCCTTGGAAGAACTGCGCAACAGCGTACACGTTTTATCAGGCAGACAGGAAAATCAAACGCTGAAAAACGCTTTGCAAAAGATTATACAAGAATCCACCGACGGTACGGGGATTACCATTCGTTCTAAGATAGAAAACGTACAGGCGGATGATGAAAAATTCCGTTTTTTATGCAATTCGTTAAAGGAAGGCATTTCCAACGGTTTGCGGCATGGTAAAGCCACGGCTTTTTGGTTTTCCTTACTGGAAGCGGACGGCGAAATTCGCTTTTTGCTTTCGGATAACGGCAACGGCGCCAAAGGCAAGGCTTTACAGCTTGGGTACGGGCTTTCTACTATGCAAGAGCGTGCGCGTGCGCTTGGCGGAAAAATGCTGATTGAAGCACAGGACGGAGAGGGCGTAGAATTGCAGTTGATTTTGCCCAAAACCACAAAACTCACAAAAAATAAAAACAATCACAAGGGGGAAAAATAATGCTGGGAACAACCATTAAAGTTTTACTCGTAGACGATCAACAGGATTTGGTGGACGAATTACGTTCGCTTTTACAAACAGATCCGCAAATTCAAGTGGTAGGCACGGCTTGCGACGGCTTTGACGCTTTGCAGAAAATGCAAAACAATTTACCCGACGTCGTGTTGATGGATATTCGTATGCCGAATATGAACGGCGTAGTGGCAACTGAACGTATTAAAGCTATGCACCCTGACGTAAAAGTAGTTATCTTAACGACGTTTGACGACAGCGATTACATATTAAACGCTATTAACCACGGCGCAAGCGGATATTTGCTCAAAGATACCAGCGCGAATAAACTGATAAACGCAGTAAAAAATGCGTATGAAGGGGATACTATTTTGCCCGCGCAAATTGCGCGGCATATCGCAAGCGCGGCAAAAAACGTGGCGGCGGATAGAGAGATTAAGCTGTCGCGTGCGTTTATGCTTTCTGATAGAGAAATTGAAATTGCGCTGATGATTTACGAAGGCTTTACCAACCGCCAAATTTCGGCGGCGCTCAACATTTCCGAAGGTACAACGCGTAACTACGTTTCTTCTATTTACGAGAAAATGGAATGCCAAAATCGCGCGGATGCCGTAAGAAAAATGTCGGAAATTTTATAAAAGAGGCTACCATGTACGAAACGATTGTATTTGATTTAGACGGAACGCTTTTGGACACGCTGGACGATTTGTGCAGTGCGGTCAATTACGCGCTCCGTGCTTTTGGCTATAAAGAACGTACCAAAGCCCAAGTGCAATCATTTATCGGTAATGGCATTGTAAAGCTTATGGAGCGCGCAGTGGGGCAAAAAGATGCGCGCTTTGACGAAATTTTAGCTACGTTTAAGCGGTATTATGCTGAACATTGTGCGGACAATACCAAACCTTATCCGCATATCCTTGCGTTGCTTAGAGCGTTAAAAGCTCAGGGCAAAAAAACGGCGGTGCTCTCCAACAAAGCCGACTTTGCTACGCAGGCACTTGCCAAACAATATTTTGGCGATTTGTTGGATATGGCGATGGGCGAAAACGAGCAGGCGGGCATAGCCAAAAAACCTGCGCCCGACGGCTTGTACGCATTGCTTGCAAAGCTGGGCGCGGATAAAGAAACCTGCGTGTACGTAGGCGATAGCGAAGTGGATATTCAAACGGCGAAAAACGCAGGGGTGGATTGCGTTAGCGTAACGTGGGGCTTTAAAGATAAAGCGTTTTTGCAAGCAAACGGCGCGCAAATATTGATAGACGAGCCGTCCGCGTTGTTGCAAGTATGCCAAAACGTAAGCTTTGAAAACGTGGAAAGCAAAATCGGTAACACGCCGCTCGTGCGTTTAGAAAATATAGAAAAAGCTTGCGGCTTGCAAGCCAAATTGTACGCAAAAATCGAAGCGAAGAACATTGGCGGTTCTATCAAGGACAGAGCGGCGCTGTATATCATCAACGATGCGGAAAAAACGGGCAAATTGCGAAAAGGCGGCACGGTCATAGAAGCAACCAGCGGCAACACGGGCATTGCGCTTGCACTTGTTGCAAAATCGCGCGGATATAAAGCAGTAATCGTTATGCCTGATACGATGAGTGAAGAG
>JAZQWZ010000163.1:0-2732 GCA_045632625.1 Candidatus Scatosoma sp.
ACGAAGGAAGGCGTAGACAGCGGTCTTCGTTTTAAGGTAGACGTACCCGCAGGTGCAAAAGTAGAAAATGCATACACGAGAATTACGTTGACTACGTCGGCAGGCAAAGCTCATACGACGGACGTGCCTGCAACGACGTGGCGTCCTGAAAGCCTTAACCAAGGCTACGGCTGGAATACCGTTTTGTTGAACATTCCCTACGCCGATTACAAAACGGAAGTAACGGCACAAGCATTTGCAACGATTAACGGTGTAGAATATAAAACGGCAGAAAAAACGTCTTCTATCGCAACGACGGCATTGAAGAGCTACTCCACTGGCGTAGCAACGATGGGCGACGTAAAACAATACATTCAATTTGAAAAAGCAACCACGCAAACGTACACGTTTGCAAACTATACGGCTGGTACGCAATACGCAGAAGAAACGCATAAGCTTGATGATGATGTAACGATGTACACGACGGATTGCCATTTTACTTCGGAACTTCGTATTTATTCTAGCTCTACCAACAACGGTGTTGCTATTATCAAGTGCGATGGCGTTGCAACGGGTCTTGAATTTAATGCTGGTAATAAGGCTGATACGTTGAACGTATACGGCTCCAACGACGGTGTAAATTGGACGTTGATTCAAGGCGTTGTAATAACGTCAGCTTATACGGATGTGGAAAAGGTTGATTTTAAAGGAGCGGAATATCAACAGCTTAAGTTGGATGTTAAGGGAAGCAACCAAGTGCGTCTTAAATCAATGACGCTTACCTATAAAGCGATCCCTGTTTCTGATGATATCGAAGATGGTTCAAATCCTGAACCTGAACAACCCACCACAAAAACGGTTACGGTTACAATTCAAGACATCGCTGCTAAGAACAGTTGGTCGGATGCTAAAAAATATTCAAGTTTTGCTCTTGATAGTGTCATTACGATTGATGCTTCTACTGATGGTAACAATGGTAAGTATTATACAAATGGTAATAACTGGAGATTGTATCAAACTGACAAGGGGACAATGACAGTAACCGCAGCTACTGGCAAAACCATTGTATCGGTGAAGGTAACTTATAACATTAGCAATTCGGGTGTTCTTAAAAATGGTAACACAAATGTTACGAGTGATACGACAGTAACGGTGAATGCAGACTCTATTACGTTTAGTGTTGGTAATACTGGGACGGCAACGAATGGTCAAGTAAGAGTTACGGCAATTGAAGTAGTTTATGAGTAATCCAAAAACTAAATAGTATAAACGAAAAAGGTCGTTCCTGAAAAGGAACGGCCTTTGGTTTTTTATGAAACGTGATATTTATCTAACGGCAAGCTATGTGTTGCAATACAGCGTTGGATAGGGCAGGTATGCGTTTACAGCTTATTTTTGGGGCAAATTTTTATGCAAATGCCGCACACACTGCCCCTGCCTATTTCTTGAAAATGTTCTTTCATATACCGCGAGCAAAGCTCGGGGTCAAAATTGCGCGTGCCGTCCGTTTTGGGTAATTCCCCAAAAATTGCGCCTGCAGGGCAAGCCTTGAAACACGCGTTGCAATCGCCGCAACCATTTTCAATGATGGGCAATTCGCTTTGCAAGGGCAAATCCGTCAACACGGTGGCAAGGCGTACTTTACTGCCAAACTCCGTAGACAAAAACAAGCCGCTTTTGCCGACAAACCCAAGCCCCGACAATGCCGCCGCCGTTTTATGCGGAAAAACGCCGTCGTAGGGGCGTTGTTTGCCTTGGCTTTGGCTGGCAGCCACGGGGAACGCCAAACCGCCAAGCTTTTCTATCTCACGGCTTAATCTAAACGCAATTTGATCAAGCAATGCGTTTGCGGAACGATATTCGTGAAAATATGCAAAGCTGGGTGCGCTGTCGATGGTGGAAAGCACTGCATCGGGCAATTTCACGCCGATAGACACCGCGTATTTAAGCGTAGGCAGGCTGTCGATAGGCGAATTTTCTATTTCGCAAAAACCTACGATATCCGCGCCTAAATGCAAGGCGCATTGTTTCAATTTATTTTGTATCATAACAGTATCAGCCACTCCATAGCCGTTAAAATAATCAGGAACGAGAAATTGATAAGCGAGAACAGCGCGATATATTTTTTAGCACTGCCGTTCGTTTTCGACGTGTATTCACGGAATGTGATTAAGCTTGCAAGAGAAGAAATGAGCGTACCCACACCGCCGATATTCACGCCGATTAGCAGGCTGGCGTAATCGGTAGTGAACTGCGAAAGGAGTATTGCCGAGGGTACGTTACTAATCACTTGGCAGGAAAGCACGGAAACAAGCAAGGGGCTTTTTTGCATGAGCGATGAAAAGGCTTTTTGTACGGCAGGTATGCGCGCCATATTGCCCGAAAAGATAAAGAATGCCACGAATGTGAACAGCAGACCGTAATCTACTTGTTTGAGTGCTTTTCTATCCAAAAACAGCAAGGCAATAGGCACGGCGATTAAGCCGACGATAAAAGGGAGTACGCGGAACACAATTACGATAGAAAGCGTGAACAACAGCGCATAAACCGCCGTGCGTGCTTTGGGGAGTGTAATTTGTTCTCCGCTGAGCTGTAACGGCTCTTTTTTGATAAAGAAACAGCAAAGGGTAATCAGCGTAATGGAAAGCAAAAAGGGTGGCAGCATAATCAGCATAAATTCGCCCGTGGGGATATTAAATTTGGTGTATAAATATAAGTTTTGCGGGTTGCCAAAAGGGGTCAGCATACCGCCA
>JAZQWZ010000164.1:0-28427 GCA_045632625.1 Candidatus Scatosoma sp.
CAGACGACGAAAGAGATGAAATGTGCGAACTCGTTGAAATGGAAATCCGTGAACTTCTTGACAAGTACGAATTCCCTGGCGACGATACCCCCATCATCCGTGGTTCCGCTTTGAAAGCATTGGAAGTTGCAAGCTCCGACAAACCCGCTGATCAAATCATCGCAGACCCTGCAGTTGCTCCCATCCTTGAACTTATGGATGCAGTAGACAGCTACATCAAGACGCCTGAACGTGACGCAGACAAGCCCTTCTTGCTTCCTGTAGAAGACGTATTCACGATTTCTGGTCGTGGTACCGTTGCTACTGGTCGTGTAGAAAGAGGTACGGCTCACGTTGGTGATCCTGCTGAAATCGTTGGTTTGATCGACAAACCCGTTAACACCGTTATCACCGGTCTTGAAATGTTCCACAAGATGCTTGATCAAGCAGAAGCAGGCGACAACGTTGGTGCGCTTCTTCGTGGTATCGACAGAACTGGTATCCAAAAAGGTCAAGTTATTGCTAAACCCGGTTCCGTTGCTACTGGTACGGAATTCACGGCTCAAGTATACGTTTTGAAGAAGGAAGAAGGTGGTCGTCACACGGCATTCTTCAACCACTACAGACCTCAATTCTTCGTTCGTACGACGGACGTTACCGGTATGATCGAACTTCCTGAAGGCGTAGAAATGGTTATGCCTGGCGACAACATCGAAATGAAAGTTGTCCTCATCAAACCCGTTGCTTTGGAAGCTGGTCTTAAGTTCGCTATCCGTGAAGGTGGTAGAACGGTTGGTTCCGGTTCCATCGTTAAGGTTATCAAATAATCTATCGTAGATGAATTAAACAGCTTATCTTCGGATAAGCTGTTTTTTTTACGCTATTTTAAGCGATATTTTCACGGCTGAGTATATTATCAATTGCGCCTTAAATCGCCTAAAAATAGCTGTTTTTAAGTGTTTTTGTGTGCGATTTCGGATGCTTATATTGTAGTTTAAACCAAAAAATCAAAGAAAATCATACCAAATAATGCCGCTTGCAGGAAAAACGTATATGAGTAAGCAATATGGTTTAACAAAGCATTTATTGTCGCAAAAATGAATAGAAAGAGGATTTTTACATAGCAAATTCGTTGGCTTTTGCTAATAATTTCGCGATGCGAATGGCAGGAAAGATATTGAGTGTATATAACGGTACTCCCTTGCGCGACAATCTTGCCTATTAAAAGTAAGCAGCCAAGCTCCTGCATATTACCATTCGTAAACGTTGCCGTAGCTGTAAGGGCTTGCTTGTTATTATGAAATGGGGAAGCATTATTTGCTGGGATATTCAATGCTAGGGAAAATACGTGCAATTATTACTTATCGCCAGTACAACCGTGGGTTTAAACGCAAAGTACGCCTTTTATCATAAATATAAGTTTATAGGCGGGCTAAGCATGAAATAGTGGGTAAAATGAGTAAAAGATAAGCAAAACACTTTAAAAACAAGCAATTATGTCACACATAATATCTATGTGTGACATAATAAGCCCTAAGAAACAAGCAATTATGTCACGCATAATACCTATGCCTGACATAATACAACCCAAAAAACAACAAAACCGCAGCTTTCTCACCTAAAAGAGAGTGTAACTGCGGTTTTATACGTTTTTGCGATATAGAACGGTTTATTTGATATTATTCCACATTCTATTTGCGCGTTCGTTGGTTTCCTTATCGAAATAGCTCATAACCACAAGGCGGTTGATGGTATTTGTATCGGGATATTGCGCGTATAATTGTCTATATTGTTGGTCGGAAGGGGCGGTTATGGTGTAATCTTCGCCGAAGAAATAGCTCAAATCGTATTCGATGGTGTCTTCCGCGCTGTCTTCCGCGCCGTACATTTCTTCTACGTATGCAAATACGTCGTCGCCTGCAATACAGCTGGTGTAACCGATGTAATACATGTTACGGATTACGTTTTGCGGTTGGGAAACAAAGTTTACAAAGGCGGTTGCAGCCTTTACGTTGGCGTCTTTCGTAAGTACCCAGCCGTCAAACCACAAATTTGATGCGGCTTTTGGAATAGAATATTCCAAGATGAGCGGTGTGTCGTTGCTTTCTGCCTCGTCGATAATAAATACGGCATCGCCGCTCCATTGATAGGATGCGTCCAAACGGCCTGCAATCACGTCCGATTTACCTTCGTCTGTTTCCAAACCGTACAAATTGCCGCGTGCAGTTTCCAGTTTCTTCTTAGCGGCGTTCATAACATCCACGGACGTGTCGTTCATTTTTGCGGATAACATACTCTTGTATTTAGCAAGTGTAATTTCACCGCTGTCCAACTTTGCTTGCAAAGCAAGCAATTCCGCTTCATAATACATACCAAGCCCTGCAAAATACGAATCGCGTACGTTATCTTTCATGGTGATTTTGCGCGTAGTGGCAGGGGAAGACAAGCAATCCCAGCTGCTCATAATTTCGCGGGCTTGATTGATGTCGGGGTGAATATTTGCAGGATTAAACACAAAACCCGTTGAGCCCCACATATAGCCTGCAGTGTATTCCGACCATTTGCTGCCGTCTTTTAACGTACCGCTTTCAAATACGCTTTGAATATACGGGGAAACGTTTTGCGCGTAATAATTCAAAGGGTTTGATTTGTCAAAAAACTCCGTAGGATATTTTTGAATAAAGCCTTCCGCGGCAAGCTTCATAATCATGTATTCGGAAGGGCACAGCAAATCGTAAGTATCGCCCATCTTAATTTTGTTGTACATAGTTTCATTGTCTTGCAAAGAAACGTATTCCACGGTAATTGTTTCGCCGTAAACGTTCTTATACCACGTTTCAAATTCCTTATAAATAGGCAATGCATCAGCGGAAAAATAGCTATCCTCGCCGCCTTCGTCGATGTATTCGTCCCAGCTTGCAATTCGTAAAACATTTTTATCGCGTTTGGCGGTATTGTTCGCGTTGTTGCAAGCGGCTAAGGGGCAAACGGAAATAAACAAGCCTGCGGCAAGTGCGCAATGTAACAGTTTTCTCATTTGCTTTTACTCCTTGTTTTTCTATATGCCATAATATTCGAGCCGATAACAACGAGTACAATCAGGCAGAAAATAATCGCTGTGAATGCCCAGTACGCCGCCTTAATTTGCGGACCTACTACGTTATTTTTGTCTAAGCCGTAGATATGCGTACTAATCGTTTGGAATGTATCGGGTTTGGTGTATGCCGCGATGATATAATCGTCGAGCGATAAAGTAACGGCAAGCAGGAACCCTGCGATGATACCGGGTAAAATTTGAGGAATAATCACGCGGAACAACGCTTTTGCTGGTGTTGCGCCCAAATCCAAGGCCGCTTCGTATAAATTATTGTCCATTTGTTTAAGCTTGGGAATAATCGACATCACAACAAACGGCGTGCATAAAAGCATTTGTCCTAAAACTAAAGGGATATATGTTGATTTATCCAAACCCAAGAAAGAAATCAAAAGCGCAAAGGAAATAGCGGTTACTACGTCCGCGTTTATGATGGGGATACGGTTAACGGCAGTCAATGCGCTGTTTGCTCGCTTTTTTGAATAGAAAATCCCGATAGCGCCGATGGTGCCCAAAATCGTTGACAGCGTAGCCACAATAAGCGCCAAAAGCAACGTTTGCAATACGATATGGATAGGCTCGTTGTCAAAATTAAAGAAATACGCGTAGTGCGTCCAGCTAAATCCTGTCCACGTTTGAATTTGGTCGCTCTCATTAAAGGAGTTAACGGTCAAAAACAGGATAGGGAAGTAGATAAACAGCAAAATCAAGCCGATAAACGCCCATTTTAAAATGCTTTTACATTTTACCATAACGAAGCCCCCCTTGCGGTAGAAGTATCGTCTTCGTCAAAGCCGCCCGTCAGCCATGTTACAAGGAACATGAACATCAAAAGTAACAAGGCGATGAACGAACCGTCGTGCCAAAGGTCGCCTGTGAAATAATCGTCAATCAATTTACCGATAATTTTCACGTTTCTAAACGTTAAGTAGTTGGATACAACGTAGTTGGTCATAGACGGTAAAAATACCATGGAAACACCGCTGATAATGCCTGCCTTAGATAAAGGCAGCGTTACTTTGACAAACGCTTTTGCTGGTGTTGCGCCCAAATCCTTCGCCGCTTCCAAATAACTCTTATCAATTTTGATGATAGTGGTGTAAATGGGCAAAATCATAAATGGCAGGAAATCGTAAACCATACCGATAATGGTGTTGACGATATTCCACGCGTTGGATTTATTGTAAATGCCCAGCCATACGAACAACTCTTTCAAAGCGTTAATACGAAGCACGAAATTCACCCACATAGGCACGATAAAAAGCAAAAGCAGGGTAGATTTATTTTTCAGCTTGCATTTTGCAATGATATACGCCACGGGATAGGCAATCAATAAACAAACGATAGTGCTCATTGCCGAAATGAAAAAGCTAAGCATAATCGTTTTAAAGTTATAGGAAGTGAAGAACGAGAAAAAGCCTTCTCCGCCTTCATTGAAGAATATGCGCACGTATTCAAACGTAAACTTTCCGTCGTCGTTGGTGAACGCATAATATAAAATGATGAAAAGTGGTATCACGACAAATACTGCCAAGAACAACGCGTAGGGAATGGCAAGCATTTTTCGTGAAAACCGCAGTTTGGGTTTTACGTTCGTCATGCTTGCTTTCCTCCGTCCGTTTGTTTGAGTGATAAGCGGATTTTATCCTTGGGGATACTCAGGCTGACAAGGTCGTTTTCGTTCCACGTATCCTCGCACGCAAGCACGTAATCTTCTTCGTTTTCCGTACGTACGATATAGCGGTAATATTCGCTCTTATAAATCATGGAAATGATATGCCCCTGCGCGCCGCCTTCGTCTAAATTGTCGCTCATGGTAATATCCATCAAATCTACTTCAACGTTTACTTCTACGCCTGTCAAATCAATTTGTTCGCCTTTTGCGGTAATCAAATAGCCTTCTTCGTCCAAATGGCTGCCGGGGTACAGTTGTGTAACGTCACATTCAAATTCGCCGTCGCCAAATTCAACCGTATTGCGTTTGGTGATTGCGCCTGTAAACTTATTCACGCGGAAAATCTTTTTCATAACGTGAATGCCGTCCGGCTGAATAACCAAACCAACCGTATCGCCCACGATAGGGGCAGTGGTGCTTTGAATTTCAATTTCATATCTACCGCATTGTACCAAAATTTGATAATGAATACCTTTGAAGATAACGGACGTTACCTTGCCTTTCAATTTACCATCGTCTGGAGCAACGATTTGCACGTCTTCGGGGCGTACGACAACGTCGACGGGTTCGTCCTTTTCAAAGCCTTCGTCCAAGCACGTGAACGATTTCCCGCAAAAACGTACTTGTCCGTCCTTGGGCATAACGCCCGTGAAAATATTGCTTTCGCCGATAAAGTCCGCAACGAACGTGTTTTTCGGTTCGTTGTAAATGCTTTCAGGCGTGCCGATTTGTTGGATAGCGCCGTCCGCCATGACCACGATAGTATCCGACATAGTAAGCGCTTCTTCTTGATCGTGTGTTACGTAAATAAAGGTAATGCCCAAACGCTTATGCATGGCTTTGAGTTCCAGCTGCATTTCTTTGCGCATCTTCAAATCGAGTGCGCCAAGCGGTTCGTCCAAAAGCAAAATTTCCGGCTCGTTGACAATAGCGCGAGCAATAGCGATGCGTTGTTGTTGACCGCCCGAAAGGGTAGCGATGCTGCGCTTTTCAAAGCCGCTCAAATCGACGATTTCCAACGCCTTTTTCACCTTTTCCGCGATTATGGCTTTGGGAATTTTTTCGTTTTTTGTTTTTTGATTGCCGTTTTTATCCGTGTACGTAGTGGGGATGCGCTTTTGCTTTAACCCAAACGCTACGTTGTCAAACACGTTCAAGTGCGGAAATAACGCGTATTTTTGGAATACGGTATTAACGGGGCGGCGGTTGGGGGGTAAGTGCGAAATATCTTCCCCGTTAAGTAAAATTTTACCGCTTGTAGGCATATCAAAACCGGCAATCATACGTAGTGTAGTCGTTTTGCCGCAGCCTGACGGACCTAGGAAGGTAATAAATTCGCCTTTGCGCACGTAGAAATTCATATTTTCCACAACGCTAACGCCGTCAAACTCTTTGCAAACGTCTACAAGTTGAATGATTTTCGATTGATTGTCTAAAACGGTTTTTCTCATAAGTCTTTCTCCGAAAGAATAATTTATTTGGTTGGTGTATTAAAAGTTGGGGGGCGTAGATATCCATAAAAATTTGGCTACCGACGCGCTTTTATTGACGATATAGTGAGGTTGGCTTGCCGAATAATAAAAAGCTTCGCCTTTTTTGGCTACGTGTTGTTTGTTGCCCAAAACAATACAAATTTTACCTTCCAAAACGTATCCAAATTCTTCGCCTTCGTGCGGTACGTCCACGGCGGTTGCAATGCCTTCGCTTAGCTCTACGCGCATGGGTTCCATCATATTCTTTTGCGCGTTGGGGATTAGCCAGTGTGACAATACGCCTTCGGAATTCTTTTCAATAAATTCATTTTTGGTAAAAACCACCTTTTCTTGCGTTTCCGCGCGGAAAAATTCTGATAAATTACTGCCGAGTGCCGATAAAATGTCCGTCAGCGTTGCGATAGAAGGGCTGTTTAAGTCGTTTTCAAGCTGGGATATATAGCCTTTTGTTAGTTCGCAGCGATCGGCGAGCTCTGTTTGCGTCAACCCCTTCATGTGCCGCATTTGCTTAATTTTTTTGCCTATGTTCATAAGTATGCCGTCCTTTTAGTTGTTTACAAACAATAGTTTGTAATGCGGTTTGTTAAAAATAAACCAAAAGTTTAGCAAAAATAAACTTTTTACGATATTTATTATAGAATAATAAAGAGAAGATGTCAAACGTTTGAAAGCAACTTTTTGAAAATATTTTGCATGCGCGCAATAAAAATACGCATGCGCATATACGCATACGTAAAAAGAGACCTGTTGGGCCCGTTTTAGCGGTGGGGCGAACACGAAAAAAGAGGTCTACCTGTTGGCAGACCTTCATATTTTAGAATATGATAAGTAGTGGTGCTTAGTTCAAAGCGGCAAGTTTCTTCGCAAGCTTCGCTTTTCTGTTGTTAGCGTTGTTCTTGTGGATAACGCCTTTCGTAACCGCGGAATCGATTGCGGAAACGGTAGCAGGGAAAAGGTTGGTTGCTTCTTCTTTGTTGCCTGCGTTCACAGCTTCAAGGAATTTCTTCACTTGCGTCTTGAGCGCGGATTTAATCGCTTTGTTTTGCATCGTCTTCTTTTCGATAACCAAAACTCTCTTTTTTGGGGATTTAATATTAGGCATAATGTACTCCTTTTGTCCGATTATTTTCTGCATTCATTTATATTGCGTAGATTATTTTAGCATAATTTCTTGGGATTGTAAACTGTTTTTCACGCAAAAATCAGGAAAAAGCGTAAATTTTTAATTTTTTTTCTTTTTTGGAGGCAAAAATGTACCTTCCAACGGGCGGAGTTGCTTTTTTTGACAGCGGAGTGGGTGGGTTGACTGTTTTGCAGGAATGTATTTTACGCGGAAACGGTAACCTCTTTTATTATTACGGCGATAATCAAAACGCCCCTTACGGTAATTTATCGAGCGCGCGTATATATGAGTGTACGCAACGCGCGTTGGATGTGTTTCACGTGTTACATCCTGCTGCTTTGGTGCTTGCCTGTAATACGGTAACGGCGGTTTGCGCGGAGCAATTACGCGCGCAGTATCCGTTTCCTATTATCGGCGCTGAGCCGGCGATAATGCCTGCGTGCGCGCGCGGGGGTAAAGTGTTGGTGCTTGCCACTGCCGCTACGTGCCGCAGTGAAAAATTCCTTCGTCTTTGCGATAGGGCGAGAGTGAAATACCCAAGTGCAGAGCTGGTTATCCACCCTTGTCCGCATCTTGCAGGAGCGATAGAGCAGGGTGGCATAAATGCCGATTTTGACCTATCTATCCACATTTCCACAATGCCCGTTTCTTCCGTCGTTTTGGGGTGTACGCACTACATATATATAAGGGAGCAAATCAAAGAGTATTTTTCCTGTCCCGTTTATGATGGAAATTTCGGGATATCCACACGGTTATCCACGGTACTTGCTGAGCAAAATGGGGGAGATTTATCCACAAAAAAACAGCGTTTTATCCACATTGACGAAAAAAGTAGGGATGAGCAACCACTTTTCTCCACAATCAGCCTAAAAGACGGAAAAATGGCAAAAATCTATTTTTTGGGCGCTTGTGCGCGTATTAATAAAGCTTTTTACGAACAAATGTTCGCAAACCCTTATAAATAAAGGGGTGTAGCGAATAAAAATTTTCATTTTTTTTAAAAAAATTTCCAAAAATTATGAAAAAAGTCTTGACAATGGTCAAAAGTGGTTGTATAATAGTATCAATGATGTAATCGGGGGCAAAGCCTACTAAAAACGAGGAGGAATAAGCGATATGTTCAAAGGCGTATTCGAACATCAGTTAGACGATAAAAACAGATTGCGGATTCCCGCTCGGTTCAAGAAAGAATTAGTAGGGGAAAACGGAGAAAAGCCGTACAGCTTTTTCCGCGGCATGAACCGTTGCATCTGTGTTATGGCGGACGAGCTTTTGGATGATACCATTTCTTCTATTGCAGAAGAAGGTATTTCCGAATCGACGAAAGCCTCGTCGCTGTTCTTCGCTAGCATCTTTTCCGCAGAAGAAGACGCGCAGGGGCGCGTGGTGTTACCCGCAACCTTGAAGAAGATGGCGGGCATTCAAAAAGATATTATCACGCTGGGGCGCGGTAATCGTTTGGAAATTTGGGCTGCGGAACGTTACTACGAATATATTGAAGGCGTCGATTACGATGCCGAGCTGAAAAAGTTGGGGATTTAATGGTATATGTTGGAATTTTCGCACAAACCGGTTATGCTAGAAGAATGTTTAAACGGACTCGCCTTAAAAGAGGGCGGGGTATGGTTTGACGGCACGATCGGCGGCGCAGGACATTCCTACGAAATTTTAAAACGCACTTCGCCAAACGGCAGGTTGATTGCAACGGATTTAGACGATGAAGCCATTCAAGCGGCAACCAAGCGTTTGCAAGAGTTTGACGGAAGATTTACCATTTATAAATCCAACTATAAAAATTTTGAAAACGTATTTGCGCAAGCAGGCGTAGATAAAATTGATGGGGCATTGCTGGATTTTGGCATTTCGTCGCATCAAATCGACGACGTAGATAGAGGATTTTCCTATCGCCAAGCGGACGCACCCTTGGATATGCGTATGGACCAAACCGCGCCGCTTACGGCGGAAACGGTACTCAATACCTATTCGGAAGAAAAGCTTGCGTATATCTTAAAAACGTACGGCGAAGAAACGTTTGCAAAGCAAATTGCAAGAAACGTCGTAAAATATAGACAGGACAAGCCCTTGAAAACCTCGGGCGAGTTCTCTCAAATCATTCAAAACAGTATTCCCGCAAAATTCCGTTTCGGTGCGCCTTGCGAAAGAAAAAGCTTTCAAGCGCTGCGTATCGAAGTCAACGGTGAGTTGGACGGCTTGTACGAGTTGGTGGTGGGGCTTTCCCGTCGCTTGAAAAAGGGCGGACGCATCGTTATTTTGACCTTTCAATCGTTGGAAGACAGAATTGTCAAAGAAGCGTTTAAAAATTTAGAAAATCCTTGTACTTGTCCGGGTAATTTCCCCGTTTGCGTATGCGGAAAAAAGCCCGAATTGAAAATTATCACGAAAAAACCTATTACGGCAGGGGAATGCGAACTTGCCGATAATTCGAGAAGCAAGTGCGCGAAATTGCGTATTGCCGAACGCATATAAAATAAATCATAATCAAACCATAGCGGTTTGTTTGGATAAGAAATACGGAGGTTGACATGGCAACGTTAGAAGACGTAAGAACGAAAGAAATCGCCGCTTTGAAAGAAGCGGAATTACATAATGCCGGCATTCAGGAACGCTATCGCCGTTTGCGCGAAGCGGAAGAAAGACAATTTTCTGCGCCTACGCAAAACGCCGCGGATTATACGGTGCGCGCGTCTGTTCTTGCGCCTGAAAAACCTGCGTTTTCTACGTTTGAAAGCGTGCCCCAAACTGCGCAAACGCCTGAAATTACGGAGTTTGTAAGGGAACGCGTAACGTCCCCCGTATTCACCACCGAAAAATTTGAAACGTTCACGGCGGAACAAGCGGTGCAAGCGCCCGTGGAAATTCCCGTAGCGCGCGTGGAACAAACTGCGCAAGTAGCGCAAGTAGCGCAATATTCGCTTAGCGCGTTTGCAAAAAAAGCTATTATTGCATTTTGCGCAACGGTAACGCTTATGACGTCGCTTATCGGCGTAAACACGCATTTGATTAACAAAAAACGCGTGGAAATTGACAATTTGCAAATTAGACAACAACAACTGCTCCGTGAAAACGAAGAAATTCAACGCCGCATTGAAGAAGCAACGTCCGAGGAAAGTATTCGCGAATACGCACTTTCCCAAGGAATGATTGAGCGCGATTGATAATAGAATATAAGTGCCTTCCATAGGAGGGGGCTTATTATCAAACCCAACGACGATTTTTATTCAGTTTCTGTTCTACGAAAGAGGTTATTAGCCATCAGCTTGGCAATAACCTTTCTTTTTTGCTTTTTAGGCGCGCGTTTTTTCTACGTGCAGGTACTTTGGCAGGAAGAGCTTAACTATCGCGCGCTCGATCAATGGACGCGCGAAATCCCCATTGTTGCTCAGCGCGGTAAAATCACCGATAGAAACGGCGTTATTTTAGCGGATAACGACACGGCGTATACGGTGTTTGCGCGTGCAAACGCTATGAAAGATAAAAGGGCGGCGGCGCAAACACTTGCGCAAACGCTTGGCTTGGATGATACGTTTGTTTACGAGAAATTGACGGGAAAAAAGGCGTCGGAAATTACGCTTGCAAGAAAAATTGATAAAAGCTACGTGGAACAGCTTGCCGAGCAAAATATCGACGGCGTGTATTATGCGCGTGATAACGTGCGAAAATACCCAAACGACGCGTTGCTTTGTCAGGTGCTTGGCTTTACGTCTATCGACGGCGTAGGCACGACGGGGATTGAAAAATATTACGATAAACTGCTTTCGGGTAAAAACGGCGAGCTTTTATACGAAACGGACTTGGTGGGCATAGAGATAGAGGGCAGTGTAGCCACCTATTTACCTGCCGAAGACGGTTACAACGTGCAGCTAACGATAGATAGCAGCATACAACAGCTTGCCGAAACTGCGCTTGCAAGGGTGGGATTAGAGTACTCGCCTGTGGCGGCGTCCTGCATCGTGCTGGACGTAAATAATTTCGAGGTGCTGGCACTTGCAAATTATCCGTCCTATAATTTGAACGATATCCCAAGGGACGATATTACCAAGCTCAACAAGCTTTCCAGAAATTCGCTCGTTTGCGACGTGTATGAACCAGGTTCAACCTTTAAAATTATCACATCGGCAATCAACGTAGAAGAGCATTTGCGCGGAAATCCCAAAGCGGTGTCAACCTCGCACGTATTCGCAAGCGGGAGAACACGTTCGGTGGACGGTACTACCGTCAAATGTTGGAGTAATCACGCCAACGGCAAGCATTGCAACCAAACGCTTGCGGAAGCGCTTAACAACAGCTGTAACCCGTGCTTTACTGATATGGCGTTAGCGCTAGGTAAGCAAACCTTTTACGAGTATTTATCGGTGTTTGGATTTGGGAAACGTACGGGGATAGATTTTTTTGGCGAAGCGTATGGATTATTGATGGCGCAAGCTGCGGTGCGTAATTGCGATTTGGCGCGTATCGGCTTTGGGCAAACGGTGGCGGTTTCGGGGTTGCAGCTTGCCTGCGCTACGGCGTCCGTTATCAACGGCGGATATTATTATACACCCAAGCTTGTCAAAAGCATTTATGCAAACGACGGCTACGTATTGCAAACAGCGGATAATAAAGCGGTACGTCGTACGGTTAGCGAACAAACCTCGAAAATTATGGCGAGTATGCTGGAAGGTGTAGTCAAGGAAGGCAGCGGTAAAAAAGCGTATATCGACGGTTATAAAATTGCAGGGAAAACAGGCACGGCGCAAAAATACGAAAACGGCAGGATTGCGCAGGGTAAATACGTATCTTCGTTTATAGGCTTTTTTCCTGCGGATAAACCCAAATATCTAACGCTTATCACGGTTGACGAGCCGCAGGGTGCATATTACGGTAGTGTCGTCGCTGCGCCTTGCGCCCAAGAAGTGTTTGATGGTATTATTGCTTTGAAACATATAGCGCCGCGCGCGTAAATAAATGAAAACGCAAGTATTTGGCTTGCGTTTTTTTTGCAATTTTTACGGACAAACACGCTTTTTTTCAACATACTTTTCACGTCGTGCGAATAAGATAAACAAAGGGGTGTAGGGCGTATGAAATTATCTAAATTGACGGCAATTTTGCAAAGCTATCGCGTGGAATATCACACGGGGGACTGGAACAGGGAAATCACGTGTATAAGCGCGGATGGGCGCAGTATCGGCGCAGGCGGTTTATTCGTGTGCTTGTCGGGCGGTAACGTAGACGGGCACGAATACGCAAGCCAAGCGGTCAATAACGGGGCGGCGGCAATCGTTGTGCAAAAGCCGTTAAACGTGCACGTTCCGCAAATCGTAGTGGAAGACACGCGCAAGGCGTTTGCTTTGCTTGCAGCCGCTTTTTACGGCAACGCGGCGGATAATTTAAAAATCATCGCAATCACCGGTACAAACGGCAAAACAACGGTTAGCTATATGCTGGAAAGTATTTTGCGTGCGGCAGGTAAAAACGTGGGCGTTATCGGCACGCTTGGTGTGAAATACAACGGCGCAACGTACCCCTCGCTGTTGACAACGCCCGACCCTGTCTTTTTACATAAAACGCTTGCAAATATGTTTTTGCAAGGTGTGGAATACGTAGTGATGGAAGTTTCCGCACATGCGTTATACTATCAAAAAATAGCGGGGATATGTTTTACGGCTTGTATTTTTACCAACCTTTCGCAGGACCATTTAGATTTTTTCAAGGATATGCAAGCATACGGTAATACGAAAAGCCTGCTTTTTGATGGGCAAATTTGTCCGTTTGCCGTACTCAACGGCGACGAACCGTTTGCAAGAGAAATCGGGAAAGAGCGTGGAAAGGATAAGCGCGCATTAAAAACTGCCTACTACGGCTTGCGTACGCCGACCGAAGCGTTTGCCGTAGTTACGGAAGAAGGTTTATCGGGGATAAAATGCCTGTTTAATATCAACGACGCATTGTTGCCTGTGCATTTACACGTGCTTGGCGAATACAACGTATACAATGCGTTGGCTGCGGCGACTTGCGCGGTGGGGCTGGGGATTGACGAAACGAGTGTACGTGACGGCTTAAACGCTTTTTACGGTGCAGTAGGCAGGTTGCAACGCGTGGAAACGCCTGTAAACGCGCATATTTTCGTAGATTTTGCGCATACGCCCGACGGCTTAGAACAATCCCTAAAAACATTAAAAAAGCACTGCAAAGGCAGATTGATTTGCTGTTTCGGCTGTGGCGGCAACCGCGACAAAGGCAAACGCCCGATTATGGGCGAAATTGCGGCTACGTATGCTGATTTTTGCGTGCTTACTTCCGACAATCCAAGATATGAAGATGCGTTGGATATTTTAAGCGATATCGAGCGCGGATACAGAAAAGTATCTTCTCGCTATATTATCATTCCCGAAAGAAAAAAAGCACTTGCCTACGCCGTGGATATTTTACAGCCGTACGACGTATTGCTTGTGGCGGGCAAAGGCGGGGAAACATACCAGGAAATTATGGGTATAAAATACGCCTTTGACGACTATGATATACTTAAAAGAATATGTAAGGAAAAGGGCGACGTTGCGGTAAAATAACCGCAAAACCCGATAGACAGGTATGCAATCACACGTTTTTGCCGCGCTAGTCGCGTGCGTATTGTCCTTTGTATTTTGTAAGGCGCTTATTCCTATTTTGCGCCGTTTTAAGGCAGGGCAAAACATACTCTCGTACGTAAAGGAGCACAAGAAAAAAAGCGGTACGCCTACGATGGGCGGTTTGGCGTTTGTTTTGGCGGCGGTAGTAACGTCGGCAATTTTTGTAAAACAACCCAGCCGTATCTTTCTATTGACGCTTGCTATCGGTCTTGCGTATATGGTCGTAGGGCTAATCGACGACGCACTCAAACAAAAACACAAGGAAAATTTAGGGTTGCGTGCTTGGCAAAAATTTGCCTTTCAAACGGCGATTGCCGTGCTGGCGGGGATTGCGTGCATACGCTTTAACCGTACTGCAATGTATATCCCGTTTACGGATAGACAAATACAGCTTGGCGTTTGGGTGTTGCCGCTTGCCGTATTCGTGTTTTTAGCAACGGTAAACGCCGTCAATTTAACGGACGGATTAGACGGGCTTGCGGCGTCGGTCAGCGTGCCTTATTTTTTATCCTTTGCTACGCTTATTTATCTGCAAAACGGCGAAACGGCCATCGGCATACTTTGTTTCGCGCTTGCAGGTGCATTAGTAGCCTATTTGCTTTTTAACGTTTCACCAGCGTCGGTATTTATGGGTGATACGGGTTCTTTGGCGCTTGGCGGGTTCGCGGCTTGTGTCGGCTGTTTTTCGGGAAATATCTTGCATATCGCTGTCATCGGGGCGCCGTTCGTGCTGTCGGTGGTTTCCGTTATTATACAGGTGGTCTATTTCAAAGCAACCAAAGGCAAGCGAGTATTTTTAATGTCGCCTATTCATCATCATTTCCAAAAGAAGGGTTATTCAGAAAGTAAAATTTCCTACGCATACGGCTTAGTAACCGTCTTGCTGGGCGCGCTGTGTATCGCGTGTATAATATAATAAGGTATAAGGAGAAAACAGTATGTATCCCAAAACGCAAATATTTTTCGTGTTCGGCTTATCTCGTTCAGGACAGGCGGCGGCAGAATTTTTACTTAGCCGCGGCGCAATCGTGTACGTGTACGACGAATTGCTTTCGCCTCGGATAGAACAGGCGGTTGAAAAGCTGCAAGGGCTTGGCGCAAGAATAGTGGAAAAGGAACAGTTGGAAAAAACGTGTGCAGCAAGCGATGTGCTTGTATTAAGTCCCGGTATTCCCATTGACCATCCGATTGCCGTAGCATTTAAACGTAGCGGAAAAGCGGTAGTGGGCGAAACGGAGCTTGCTGCGCGGTATATGCGTTGTCCCGTAGTGGCGGTTACGGGCACAAACGGTAAAACAACGACAGTCAGTATGTTGACGGAGCTACTCAAAAGCGGCGGCTTTCAAGCCGTTGCGTGCGGAAACGTAGGTACGCCTATGTTGTCTTGTTTGGAAGATTTGCAACAAGCGGGCGAAAAAGCGGCGGCAGTAGCTGAAATTTCCAGTTTTCAATTAGAAACGCTGTCTTCGCTTTGTCCGCATATTACACTTATTCTCAATATCACGGAAGACCATCTCAACCGCCATTATACAATGGATAACTACATATTTTTGAAAGCAAAACTACTTAAACGCGCTACGGCGGCGGAATACGCCGTACTCAATTACGATGATCCTATCGTACGCGGCTTTGCGGAAAAAACACGCGCAAGCGTACTCTTTTTCTCCGTGCGCGAAAAGGTAACGGGCGCGTATTATCAGCAAGGCGATATTTATTTTAACAACGAAAAAATTATGTCGGCGGACGATTTGCCTGTAAGCGGTTTGCACAATATTCAAAACGCGTTGGCGGCGATTGCAGCTGCAAAGCTCATGGGTGTAAAAACGCAACAAATTGTAAACGCGCTTACACAATTTAAAGGCGTAGCGCATCGCTTACAACCGATCGGCGAGTTTGACGGCGTGGCGTTCGTGGATGATTCCAAGGCAACCAACGTAGACGCTACGAAAAAAGCCGTTGTCTGTATGAAACGTGATACCGTTTTACTGCTTGGCGGCAAGGATAAGGGGTACGATTATAAAGAACTGTTTGCCGCTTTGCGCTCGTCTAAGGTAGTGCACGCTATCTTGTATGGAGAAAATCGGTATGCCTTGCTCAAATGCGCAAGGGAACAAGGGTATCAGGAATTGACGGTATGTCCGCGCTTTGCACAAGCGTTATCGGTAGCGGTAACGCTTGCAAAAGCAGGGCAAACGGTGCTGTTAAGTCCTGCAAGCGCAAGCTTTGACGAGTTTGCAAATTATGAAGAGAGAGGTGACGCTTTTGTTTCGTTTGTTCAACAGCTTTGTAAACAGGAAGAAAAGACAATGGAAGAAAACGCAGACGATACAACCGCGGAAACCGTCGGTGAAAATACCTATGCAACCGCAGAAGAAAGTACCGCAAACCCCGCACCCAAACGTTATAAGTACGAAGAAGAAATCGAATAAAGCCATCGGGGATATTTGGGTACTTATTTTAACGATATTGCTTGCGGCGTTTGGCGTGGTTGCCATCTATTCCGCAAGCGGCTACGTGGCGCAAACGCAGTACGGCGATAAATGGTATTTCGTCAAAAAACAGGCAATCGGCTTTGCGCTGGGGCTAGCGGTAATGATGGTTTGTTGCCGCATGAATACGGATATTTTAAAAAACAAAAAAGTGCGGTATATCGCCTTCATTGTACCTATTATTTTGTTGGGCTTGGTATTCGTACCGGGGCTTGGGCAAAGCAAGTACGGTGCAACGAGATGGATAGGGATTGGCGGCGTAACCTTGCAACCGTCCGAGCTTGCTAAATATGGTTTGGTAATCTTTTCAGCAGGGTATATGGCGGAAAATATGGCGAAAATGCGTACCTTTAAAGGGGTGCTTCCCGTACTTGCCGCAGGCGGCGTGATATGCGTTTTAATTATAATCGAGCCGAATATGTCGGTAACTATGTGCGTGGGATTGTTGTTGCTTGGCATGCTGTTTTTGGGCGGTATGCGCATGAAACATTTTTTAATTATTTTTATTCCTGCGCTTTTGGCGGTGCCGCTTTTAATTATTGCTGAGCCGTACCGCCTTTCCCGCTTGTCCGCTTTTTTAAATCCATGGGAAAATCCGCGCGGGGAAGGATATCAGCTTATTCAATCGCTCTATGCGCTTGGCAACGGCGGTTGGTTTGGCACGGGACTTTTCAAATCCAGACAAAAATACCGCTTTTTACCGTTTGCTGAAAGTGATTTCATATTGTCGATTATCGGGGAAGAGTTGGGTTTTATCGGCATTTTGCTTCTTTTTACGGCAAGCGCGTTTTTGGTGTATCGGGGGATAAAAATAGCGAGAAACGCGGACGATTTTTTCTCTTTTTTAACGGCGTCGGGCATCACGCTCGTCTACGGCATACAAACGCTTATCAACGCACTGGTAGTCAGCGGAAGTATACCGCCTACGGGGTTACCGTTACCGTTGATTAGTTCTGGGAATACTTCGCTAATTATCACAATGGCGTCTATGGGCGTGCTATATGCAATTTCGGTAAAAAATGCGCGTTGAACAATATTTTTTTGGTATTCATACAATAAAACATAAGGAGCTTTAACGTATGGATACATTTGTGATAGAAGGCGGACGACAGCTTTACGGAAAGGTGTCGATACAGCGCGCGAAAAATACAGTATTGCCCATTTTAGCGGCGGTAATTTTAACGGATGAGCCTGTAAAAATTTATGACGTACCTGCGATAGCGGACGTGGAAAATATGCTTCGCATATTAAGCGAACTCGGTTGTCAAATAAAGCGTCAAAAAAATTGTACAGTAATCGACAGTTGCAACGCAGTCTCCCACGAAATTCCGTCTAGGCTAACAAGGGAACTGCGTTCTTCCGTTTTTATGCTCGGCTCGGTGCTGACGAGGTTTGGTCGGGCTAAAATCTCTTACCCTGGCGGCTGCGATATCGGGCTTAGGCCCATTGATTTGCATCTTTCGGGCTTAAAGCGCTTGGGCGTGGAAATTACGGAAAACGGCGGTTATATCGAATGCCGTGCGGATAAACTTGTCGGCGCGGAGATTTTGCTGGATTTTCCTAGTGTAGGCGCAACGGAAAATATCATTCTCGCCGCCGTGAAAGCGGAAGGCGTAACGGTAATTAGAAATGCCGCGAAAGAACCGGAAATCGTCGATTTGCAAAATTTTCTCAACCGTATGGGCGCGAAAGTACGCGGCGCTGGCGGCAGTACCATTGTCGTGGAAGGCGTAAAACGCTTGCAGGGTATCGAATATATACCTATGGGCGATAGAATAGAGGCAGGTACGTACTTAATCGGCGCGGCAATTTGCGGCGGTGAAATTCAAACGGAAGGGGTGTTTCCGGAAAATATTGCGGCTCTTTTACATAAATTGCGTGAAAATGGTTGCAAAATACATACAAAAAATGATAGAATATTATTACAAAGCACAGGACGGCTCAAAAGCGTCGATTTGGTGGAAACGATGCCGTTCCCCGGTTTTCCTACCGATTTGCAGGCGCAATACGCCACGCTTTGCTGTATAGCCGACGGCACGTCGCTGATTGTGGAAAACTTGTTTGAAACGCGTTATAAATATGCCGCCGAATTAAAACGAATGGGCGCGGATATTACCGTACGCGGTAGAACGGCAGTAGTACGCGGCGTAGAGCGTTTACACGGCGCGCGTGTTACCGCAGGCGATTTGCGCGGTGGGGCGGCGCTTGTTTTGGCGGCGCTTGGCGCGGAAGGGCAAAGTACCGTTATGGACTTATCGCACGTGGATAGGGGCTATGCCGATTTTGAATACAAATTGAAAAAATTAGGCGCGAAAATTCGTCGGGTACGCATATAAGCGGAGTGAGGGGAAGCGCCGAAAGGAAATACGTATGCGCAAAAAAATATGGATGATATTATTAACGGTTACGCTGTTTTTATCGGGGGCCTTTCTTGGTGTTTCGACGGTTTACCGCACGCAAGAGGTAACCGTTTGTGCGTCGCTTGTTTCCAAGGCTGCGGAACAGGAAGTAAACGCCTTGCAGGCTGAACTTAACGAAAAATACGATAAAATAAGTATGTTTACCGTAGATGAAACGCTTGCAAAGCAGACACTTTCGGCTTATCCGTATTTGCGCTTAACGGGTTTTGAAAAAGCTTTTCCTAACCGCATTATTATCAGCGTTGCGGAAGATGAAGAAATGTACGCGGTGCAAACGGCAAACGATACGCAAATGCATTATATTCTCAATCAAAACGGTATTGTTTTGGGGATTAGAGAGGATACGAAAAACCGTTCGGACAATGCGGAAAATTTACCCATTATCGGGTTGACGGCAACGGGCGAAAAGGGTACAATGCTTACGGGTGACGCTTGCTTGGAAACGCTGTTTTCCTTTTTGAACGAAGTATCACTTTCTCTGAACGGTATTCGCCGTAACGTTATCAAGGTGGAGGTAATTCGCCGAGCGGCTTTGGAAGAAGAAACTGTGTTTAAACTGTGTATGAGCGAGGGTGTAAACGTCTACGTCCGCAATCCTTCGGCAATGACCAAAGAAAAAGCGCAAACGGCAATCAACGCATACCTGTCCCTTACGTCCGAGCAAAAACTCAAAGGTATGATTATGCTTTCCGACGTAAATGGTGTTCTTGAATATGCCTATACCCCCTTAGATGCTTTGGCAAAATAAAAAAGTATAAAAAAACAGTAAAAACACGCGTTCGGCGCGTGTTTTTTTTCGTCTAACCATTGACAATGGGTGCTTTTTGTTGTATAATATATATTATAAGCACGTTAATACACTATACGCACACGGAGTAAAAGGGATATGAGAAACGAAAGCGTTGCCATTTTAGACGTACGTTCCTACGAAATTGTTTTCTTCCTTGGTTCAAAGGGAGTAAACGATACGTTCGTCTTTTCGGGCACTCACACGGAAAAATACGATGGTTTTTCATCGGAAGGTTTCTTTGATGAAGATAACTTCCGTAAAGCCGTAGTCGCCGCTATTACGTCCGTCCGTCAAAATTACGACGGCGTAATCGGGGAAATTTACGTGGGCGTTCCCTCGCCGTTTGTTACCGTGCGCACGAAAGGGCATACGCTCTCGTTCCCGTCTAAACGAAAAATATCCTCGTCTGATATCCAAGCGCTTTACGAAAGCGGTTTAAACGACCTGATGGCGGAGGAAAAATGTATTCGTCATTCGGCTATGTATTTCACGCTTGGCGATAATAGAAAATATTTCTTCGCAGAAGATTTATACGGTGTACCGACTACGCTTTTGAAGGGCGCGCTCTCTTATTATTTTGTCAACGCTCAGTTTGATAAAGTTACCTCGTCCGTTTTAAAGAATTTAGGTTTCGACACGGTGCATTTCTTACCGTCTACACTTGCGCAAGCATTATACGTAGTGCCTGAAAGCAAGCGAGATGGGTATGCGTTCTTGCTGGATATCGGTTTTTTAACCTCGTCTATATCGGTAGTGTACGGCAACGGCATCGTTCGTGAAAAGAGTTTTAACTGCGGTTTGGGCACGGTGCTCGTTTCCTTGATGCAGGCGCTTGGTGTGGAGTATACGATTGCGGAAGAAATGCTCAAAACGGCAAATATATCGGGCGGTAGTGTTCCAAAAGAGTTGACGTGGACAAGCGAACGGGAAGAAATAAGCTTTCCTGTTTGGAAAATTAACGAAAGCATAAAATATGGCTTTGATCAGCTTTGTGAACAGGTAGACGCATTTTTTACGGCGTATTATCAGGAAAAAGCGAATACGCTGTTGATGATAAATCCCATAAGCGTAACGGGGGAAGGGCTTGGCGGTATTGCAGGGTGTTTAGAACATATTTCCAAGCGTCTTAATCGCTTGACCGAAGCGGTGTATCCTGATTTACCCTATTACGATAAACCTGCATTTTCATCGCGTATGTCTCTTTTGAATATGGCACTCAACGATCGCGTAAAAAAGAGCTGGTGGCGACGATTTTTAAATAAACTTGGAGGAAGAAAGTAAATGATGAACGAATATAGCGGTTATCTTAACCAAGACGCATACAGCGAAACGGGGTATCAGCCCGCCGCGCAAGAAAAAACGGAAAACAATAACCTTTCGGGCGTTGCAAAAATCAAAGTAATCGGTGTTGGCGGGGCAGGTAACAACGCTGTGGATAGATTGATTGAATCGGGCTTGGAAGGCGCTGAATACGTAGTGGTCAATACGGACAACCAAGCGTTGGCTCGTTCTCGCGCGCAAAACCGCGTGCAAATCGGCGTAAAGCTCACCAAGGGCTTGGGTGCAGGCGCAGATCCCAACATCGGTAAAGCCGCTGCGGAAGAAAACAAAGAAGATATTCAAAAATACTTACAAGATACTGACTTGTTGTTTATTACGGCAGGTATGGGCGGCGGCACGGGCACTGGTGCGGCTCCCGTAATCGCGCGTATTGCAAAGGAAATGAAAATTTTGACGGTGGCAGTGGTAACCTTGCCGTTCACTTTTGAGGCAAAACGCAGAATGGATAACGCGCTTGCCGGCGTTGAAGAATTGAAAAAATCGGTAGACGCTATTATTACCATTCCCAACGATAAAATCCGTCAAGTCGTTCCCAAAGGAACGTCGTTTGCCGATTCGCTGAAAGTAGCGGACGAAGTATTGCGCCAAGGTATTCGCGGTATTGCGGAATTGATTGTCAAACCTTCGCTTATCAATCTTGACTTTGCGGACGTAAAAACCACGCTTAAAGGCCGTGGAGTGGCGCACATGGGTATCGGTGTGGCGAAAGGCGAAAAACGCATTTCCGACGCCGTTCGTTGCGCCGTTTGCAGTCCCTTGTTGAACACGACGATTGAAGGTGCAAGCTCGGTTATTTTAAATATCATCGGCGGCAAAGATTTGTCGCTTGACGAAGTAGGCGTAGCGGCGGATTTGGTAAAAGGCGTTATCGATTATTCCGCGAACGTTATTTTCGGTGCTTGCATCGACGAGAGTATGTCGGACGAAGTGGAAGTGGTTATTATTGCAACCGGCTTTAACGACGGTCAAAACGCACCTGCTATCAGCGCGCATGAAACGGCTATGCGTCAAGCGTCTTTGCTTTCGCAAAAAATCGATTATGCGTATAACGATAGAGTAAACGCACAATCTCAAGCTTTGGACTATGCGCAACCTGCAAATCCTGTACAAAATTTTGCGCCCGCGCAAGTATTTACGCCCGACGTAATGCCCCCCGTGCAACCTATTGCACCTGCGCAACCCGTTGCGCCGGTACAATCCGTTGCGGCATTTGAACCGGATGATCCTATTCCCGAACCTGCGCAAGAAGAAAATAAGGATAGAAAACACCGTCCTAGATTTGTCGATTTCTTCATGAAACGCAACGGCGATAATAAATAATCGCGCAAAAAATAGCTGTTTAAAAAGCGGTACGCTTCAAAGGGCGTATCGCTTTTTTATACAGAAACATAACTTTTTGTTATGCCATAGCATAAATTGTAACTACTGTGCATACACATACAATATGGTTTTAAGGGGCTTGGAAAAGACACAAAAATTATATTTTATCGGTATCGGCGGGATTAGCATGAGTTCGCTTGCAAAGCTTATGCATTCCTACGGATATGCAGTATGCGGCAGCGACGCGCAAAAGAACGAACAAACGGATGATTTAGCACCGTTTGGTATCCCTGTTTATTTGGGCACGGACGGTGCGCGAACGGCATTACGCACCTGCGACGCAGTCGTTTATACGGATGCAATCGCGGATAATCACGAGGAATTACAAACGGCAAGGGCGCTAAAAAAGCGCATTTTTTCGCGCGGTGAACTTTTAAAAATTGTTTGCGAAAACGCAAAACATACGTTAGCCGTTGCGGGCAGTCACGGTAAAACAACTTGTACGTCTATGTGTGCGCACGCGCTTAAAAGCACGGGTGTTCCGTTTGCGGCGCATATCGGTGGCGAAGACGCTATGTTTGGTAATTTTTATTATTCGGGTTTGGAATATTTCATAACGGAAGCGTGTGAGTATAAACAAAACTTATTGCACGTACCTGCGGAAAGCGCCGTGGTTTTGAATATCGATAACGACCATATGGAGTGTTATCGCGACGAAAAAGAGTTGATAAGCTGTTTTTATCAATACGCCGCGAAAGCAAAAACGGCGTTTGTTTGCGCTGATGATGCGCGGTGCTTGTCGCTTGGGGATTTTTCCACGTTTGGCATTAAAAATCCGCTTGCCGACTACCGCGCGGTGGATTTGCGCGCGAACGGCGAACGTTACGCTTTTACCGTAGAAGAATACGGCAAAGCGTTGTGCCGTATTCGATTAAAGGCGATCGGGAAATGTAACGTATACAATGCTTTGGCGGCGTTTGCGCTTATGCGCTCTTTCGGTTTTGACGAAAAGCAAATCGCAAATGGGTTGGAAAGCTTTCAAGCCGTCAAACGTCGCTTTGAGAAAATCGGGCAGTACCGCGGTGCAACGGTCATTTGTGATTACGCGCATCATCCGCGCGAAATTGCCGCTACCATAGCCACGGCAAAAGGCGTGTGTAAAGGAAAACTGTTCGTGGTGTTTCAGCCGCATACCTATTCCCGCACCAAACTGCTTATGCCGCAGTTCATAGAAACGTTAAGCGGCGTGGAAAACTTGATGATTTATAAAACGTATGCGGCGCGGGAAACATACGATAAAGAAGGCAGTGCGGCAACGCTTGCTCAAAAAGTGGGAAACAGCCTGTATTCGGAAAATATATACACGTTAAAAACGTGGATAAAAACGACTGTCAGGGAAGGGGATACGTTGCTGTTTTTAGGGGCGGGCGATATCTATTACGTAGCGCAATATTTGGTAAAATCTCTATAAAAAATCAAAAGGAAGGGCGTAGGAACGAGAAAATAAAAAAAACTCGTTTTTTCGCCCATTTTTTTGTTGTCAAACTATTGAAAAATGTAAAAAAAAATGCTATAATAAATAGGTATCACTGCAAGGAGTGTAAACTGGATGAAAAAAGAAGGTTTATCTGAAGATAAAAAAGTAGCCAAACGTGAATCGGATTTGGTTACAAAGGAGAGTTTATGCGCGGTTTGCGCATTGTTCTCTTTAATTGCGCTTTTTATTTTATGCACGCGCGCGCTGGTATTTGGGGATATCGGCTTGGCTTTGCACGCGCTTTTAACAGGTTTGTTCGGTTATGCGGCATATCCCGTAATGCTTGGTGCTTTGTACCTGTCGGTCACGGGCTTGCTTGACGTGCGTTTGGTGAAAAACCGTAAGCTTTTTACTTGTGCGGCAGGCGTGTTCGTCGGCGCTTTATTGATTGTACATGCAGCTACTACGTATTCGTGGGATATGCAGGGCTATATCGCAAAATGCTTCCGTGCAGGCGAACAATTCCCCAAAGCTACCGCATTCGGCTTTTTCGGCGGTATTTTAGTGTGGCTTGTTAGCTTGGTAACGACAAAAGTAGGCGCAATCGTACTCTTTTCGTCTATTACTGCATTTTTAGGATATTTAACGTACCTTTGCGCAAAGAAAGGCGTACAACAAAACCCGACAGCCAAACAAGCGGTCGATACGCCTAAACCCGTGGAAATTCCACTTTCAGCGCCAAACACACCGCAAGCGTATACAGAAGAAAGAGCAGTGCTTGTAGAACAACCTAAACAATCTGCTCACGCGGATTTTGCTACGTATCCCAAGGAACAAACGCCGACGTTTACCATTGCGGACGAGCCTACTACGCCCCCGCAAGCTACGCAATCGGCAGGCGGTGCATTCTCGCCGTTTGGCAGAGTGCAAGATATGAAACCCATTGAACAGCCCAGCGGCAGTTCTTATGAAAACACAAGAGAATTCCTTTTTGGCGTTTCGCCCGCGGAAAATTATCAACGCAATTTAATTTTCGATGCAAACGCCAACGTAAACAAGCGTAAATTAGACGCCGCGCCTACGACTATGCAAAACAGCTACAATTCGTACGTGGACGCTTATCAAGACAGTATCAATGCTACGGAGCGTCCTCGTCCGCAAATGCTTTTTGGGAACGACCAAAGTCAGCTTTTGACGGCAAGCGAACCGACGATTGCGCCGTTAGAGCCGCTGCCTACGCCGCCGCTTGAACCGGTTGCGCCCGTTGAGCCTGTGGAACGTACGTCGTATTTAAGCGAACAAACGGATGATTATACGCCGTTGTATCCGCAGGAAAAGCAAGAAACGGAAGAATTTATTTCCACGCGTGAAGAACAAACGCGCCGTCACGATTATATGGATTTATTCTCACCGCAAAATCCCAACGTGTTTGGGGATAGCGACGAAGATATAGCCTTTGCCGACCAAACGTTTGACCGCCGTTCCTCTTTGGAAGAAGTAACGGAAGAACGCAGGGTGGATTTTGAGTGCGACAGCGTGCGCGATTTCGAGCGTGATAATATGCGGGATTTTGAAGAAAGCGTGGAAGAAACCCGCGAAACGCGCCGCGGAATCGACATTTTCGACAGTGAAGAACGCGCGCCGCAAAACGAAGATTTGTATACGCTTCGTTCGCAAGAACCGATGCGTGAAGAGCAATCGTTTGAAAGAGAGGAACGCAGTTCCCGTTTTGAAATGGAAGAACGCAACGATAGCTTTGTAGAAAGCGCTCGCCCGGTAGAAGCGCAAGAGACTGCGCCTGCAAAGCCTGTCGTGCAACCGCCTAAGCAGGAAGAAATTCCGCCTGCGCCGCCCAAGCCCCGCGTAATTCGTCCCTACGTGCGCGTGCCCATCGATGATTTCGATTGTCGTGACGTAGAGCCTACGCAAGATCCGCAAGCAGTAGAAGAAACTAAGGAAACCATCATTGCAACGCTGGAAGATTTCAAGGTAAGCGGTGCGTCGATTGCTTCCGTAACGTTCGGTCCTACCGTTACGCGTTATAACGTAACCATTCCCCGCAACATTTCTCCCAGAAAAGTCGTTTCGCTCGATCAATCGATTGCCATTAGTCTTCGTTGCAGCGGGGTAAACGTATATCCCAACTATGAAGACGGCGTTGTAAGTATCGAGGTGCCTAACGCGGAAAGACAGTTCGTACAGCTTGGTTGTATGCTTACGGGCAATACGTTCGTCAATGCAAATCCTTCGTCGCTTATGTTCACGATGGGTAAAGACGTAGCCAACCGCAAGGTATACGGCGATATTTCCAAAATGACGCACTTGCTTGTTGCAGGCTCGTCGGGTTCTGGTAAGAGTGTATTCTTAGGTTCACTCATTATCAGCTTGATTTACAAATATTCACCCGAAGAATTGCGTTTGATTTTAATTGACCCGAAAAAGACGGAATTTGTGTTGTATAACAACTTACCGCACCTGATGATTGACGAAATCATTACGGACGTACATAAATCCGTACAAAGCTTGAACTGGGCAATCGGGGAAATGAACCGCCGTTACAGCTTATTTGAAAAAATGAGCCGCGCAGGCACGTACGTCGTTAACCTTGACCAGTACAATGCACAACTTAAAAAGGAAGAACGCTTGCCGAAAATCGTTATTATTATCGACGAGCTTGCCGATTTAATGCTTGCCGCAAAGAAAGATATTGAAGATAGAATTCAAAACCTTACGCAAAAAGCGCGTGCGGCGGGTATTCACTTGGTAGTAGCAACGCAACGTCCTTCTACCGACGTTATCACAGGCGTCATCAAGAGCAACTTGGCAACCCGTATCGCATTTGCAGTGGCTACCGACGTCGATTCGCGCGTAATTTTGGATCAATCGGGCGCGCAAAAACTGCTTGGCAAGGGCGACTTCTTGTATACGATGCAAGGTATCAACACGCCCGTGCGCGTGCAAAGCGCGTTCATTTCATCGGAAGATTCGCAAAAGGTTGTCAATTTCATTAAAACCAACAACGAAGCGTATTACGACCAAGAAGCCACGGCGTTTATCAACAACCGAGGCGGCGGTAACGACGCGCGCGGCGGCAGCGACGAAGTCGAACCTGTATATATTGATGCGTTGCGTTACGTAATTTTAAGTGAAAACGCGTCCATTTCCATGATTCAAAGAAAATGCTCGGTTGGTTTCAACAAGGCAGGCAAAATCGTAGAATGGATGGAAGAAATGGGCTACATTTCCGGCTTTGAAGGCGGTTCTAAGGCAAGAAAAGTGCTGATTAGCCGAGAAGAATTTGAAAGTAAATACGGCTCGTTATAAGGGAAAAAAGTATGTTAGAAAACAAAACGTTCGGCGTAATTTCGCTGGGCTGTGATAAAAATCGCGTCGATACGGAGAAACTGCTCGGCGCAATCAAAGCGAAAGGGTATGCGCTGACCAACGATTTGGCGGATGCGCATATCGTTATCGTCAATACCTGCGCGTTTTTGCAATCGGCGCGTCAGGAAGCCATTGAAACGATTATTGAGTGCGCACAATATAAAGAAAAAAAACTTGAAAAAATCGTCGTAAGCGGTTGTTTACCGCAAAAATACGTGGACGAGCTGGTAGGGATACTTAGCGAAGCTGACGTTTTTTTGGGTATCGAAGATTATCAACTGTTGTTTCAAGCTTTGGAACAATCCTATCAAACGAACCAACAGCAAAATTTTGTCAAAAAAGGCAAGGACGAGTATTCGTTCGATAGGGTACTGACCACGGACGAGCACGTAGCGTATTTAAAAATCGCCGACGGTTGCTATAACCATTGTACCTATTGCTTAATTCCCAAAATCCGCGGTAAATATCGTTCCTATCCTATGGAACATTTGCTCCGCGAAGCGGAAGAGCTGGGCGATATAGCCGAGCTGGTGTTGGTGGCGCAGGATACTACGCGCTACGGCGAAGATTTGTACGGCGAAAATAAATTTGTCGAGCTTATCCAAAAGCTGTCTAGGCTGGAAAATATCCAAACAATACGCCTTTTGTATTGCTATCCCGATGTAATCGACGATAAACTGATAAACGAGCTGAAAACCAACGATAAATTGCTCAAATATATTGATATTCCCTTGCAACACAGCGAAAGCAGAGTGCTTAAACTGATGAACCGTAAAGGCACGAGAGAGAAGTATTTGTCGCTGATCAAACGATTGCAAGCGGAAATCCCTGATATAGCCATTCGTTCCACCTTTATCAGCGGTTTCCCTACAGAAACGGAAGAGGAATTTTTGGCTATGCAGGATTTTTTACGGCAAGCCAACCTTTTCAACTGTGGCTTTTTCGCGTATTCGCGCGAACCGGATACGGGCGCCTATCGCTTAAAACCGCAGGTGCACGGCAATACCAAAAATCGCCGTGTGCGCGCTTTGTATCAAACGCAACGCGCCATCAGTAACAAACTGTTAAACGGCTTTGTGGGCAAGCAAATCGAAGTGCTTTGCGACGGCATTGATTATGATAAGGGCTGTTTTGTGGGCCGTGCTTATTTCAATGCGCCCGATATTGATGGGAAAGTGTATTTCCACGCAAGCGAGGCTATGCAAGGGGAAAG